>JAKALV010000191.1 GCA_021824055.1 Acidobacteriota bacterium | reverse complement strand
CACCAGCACCTTGGCACCAGCACCTTGGCACCTTCGCACCTTGGCACCAGCACCTTGACACCTTGGCACCTTGCCCCCTTGACACCTTAAGAGCATGAACGAAGCCAAGGCCGCGCGGTACCAGCGACTACGCCGCAGGGCGGACGTGGTCAGCGCCGCGGCGGGGATCGTGGTCCTCGCGGTCTTCGGCCTGACGCCCCTCGGCGCGTCGCTCGCGGCGTGGACCGCGGGAGCTGCGGCGGAGACATCCGCCCGATGGCGGTCGCTGGCGGAAGTCGTCGTTTTCGTCGCGGTGCTTGCCGCGGTGCTGGAAGTGCTGGCCCTGCCGGTGGTCATCTATCTCGGCATCAGTCTCGATCGCCGGTTCAAACGGGCGGACACGTCGGTTGGCGGACTGGTCTTTGCGCAACTGCACGCCGGTGCCGTCGGGGTGGCGGTGGCGGTCGTGGGCGGCGTTGTTGTGCATGTGTCCGCGCGCCTGGCGGGCGCGGCGTGGTGGCTGCTCACCGGCGTCGCGCTGTCGGCGGCGCTCGCCGCGGCCGTGCGCGGCGTGTCGAGCCTCATCGCGCGCAGCGGCGCCGCGGCCGCGCTGCAGGATCCTGCGCTGACCGCGCGGCTCGCGCGCCTGTCTGCCGACGCGGGCGTGCCGGTGGCCGGCATCTTTGAATGGCGCGAGCACGGCCACGAGGAACAGACCGCGTCGGTGACCGGCTTCGGGCGCGGGCGGCGCGTGCTCATCGCGCCGGATGTCCTGCGCGACTGGTCCCAGGACGAGATCGCGGTCGTCGTCGCGCACGAACTGTCGCATCACAAACACCACGATCTGATTCAGGCGCTGATGCTCGATGCGCTGCTGTTGTCGTCGGCGCTCGCCGTGGCGGATCTGGCGCTGCGATCCGCCGGGGCCGCGGCGCGCGAGCTGCCGTCGCTGCCGCTGATCGCGCTGGTCGCCGGCGGCGTGTGGCTGGCGGCGACCCCGGCGCGTCACGCGCTGTCGCGCTGGCAGGAGCGACGCGCCGACCAGTTTGCCCTGGCGTTGACGGGGCATGCCGAGGCGTTTGTGGCCGCGGTCCGGCGTCTCGGTGCCCTGCATCTCGCCGAAGATCGCCCGTCCGCGGTGACCCGCTGGCTGTTCCACCACCATCCCTCCGTTGACGAGCGGCTGGCGATGGCGGAGCGGCGGTGATCGAAGAACTCCGATGAAGGGCGGGGCTGGCTCACAGCACTTCTCAGCGCCGCGCCATCGTCATCTGGCCGTTGGTGAAGACGCCGGTGCAGGAATTCGTGCCGCCGTAGGTGCCGCTCATGGTCGTCCTCGCGCTGTCGACATGGGCCATGCCCGTGGCTCGCGCCGTACAGCCGGACGACATCATGCTGTTGACCGGCAGATCCATCGTGAACGCCATTTCGTCGCCGGACATCGTGCCCGAGAAAACGCCAGGCATCCCGCCTGGCATGCCGGCGAAGCTCATTGAACCCGTGACGGTGCCCCCACTCTGCGTGAGCGGCCATGTCATCGTTCCCAGGCCAGCCTGGCCCATCATGCTGCCCGTGCCCATCGAAGTGCTGGAATCCGACGCGGTTCCGGCCCATGTTCCGGCCATGGTTGTCGACATCGTCGCCGTCGTTGGAGAGCTGGTGCCACACGCCGCCGCGAAGCACGTCAACAGAGCCACTGCGAATATTCGGTTCATTTGATTACTATCACACCGAGTGTGGCCCTCGTCCTATCCACAATCGAACAGCGGAGTTTCCAGCGCCGGCGCGTGTTTTCCGGCCGGACGCGCGCCAGTGCGTGCTCCTCAAGTGACACGCCAACCCGGAATGTATCTTGCACTTAAGCTCACTGAGGAGATCTTAAGATGCGTTCAGAGCAGGGAAAAGTTGGGTCGGGGCAGCCTTCGTCGATGGATCGCCGCGAACTGCTTCGATTGGCGGGCCTGTCGTCGTTGGCCATGTTCGCGCGACCGGCGTTGTTCGGCGCCGAGGCGGAGGTCGATGTTGATCTGATGCTGACGGCATCGCCCGGCGAGACGGCATTGCTTCCCGGTGCGCCCACACAGGTGTGGCGATTCGCCGGCTCGCTGGTGAAAGGACCGGCCGACACCCTTCAGGTTCTTCCGGGTTCCTATCTCGGCCCCGTGATCCGGCTGCGTACGGGGCAGCGGGTCCGCGTCCGGTTCGTGAACAAGCTTGGAGAGGCCTCCATCGTGCACTGGCACGGCCTGGACGTCCCGGAGTCGTGCGACGGTCACCCGCGGCTCGCGATCGCTGACGGCGCGGAGTACGTGTACGAGTTCACGGTAACGAACCGTGCAGGTACGTACTGGTATCACCCTCACCCCCATATGCGCACCGGCCCCCAGGTCTATCGCGGACTGGCGGGCCTCGTGCTGGTTCGAGACGCAGAAGAGGAAGCGTTGTCGTTGCCGTCCGGCGATGCCGAATTGTTCTGCGTGCTGCAGGACCGGCGCTTTGACAGGCGGAACCAGCTGGTCTACTCGAGCGGCGGCATGATGGGGGGCATGGACGGATTTCTGGGCGACCGGGTGATCGTCAACGGTCAGGCCGAGACGATTCGCAACATCGACACCGGCTGGCTTCGTGTGCGCTTGCTGAATGGCTCGAACGCCCGCATTTACCAGCTGGCGTGGAGCCATGGCTTGCAGATGGCCGTCATTGGTGGGGACGGGGGTTTGTTCGAACGTCCCCGCGTTCAAGCTGCGCTGACCCTTGCGCCAGGACAACGGGCGGACGTGCTGCTCGATCTGAGCGCCATTGATGCCGGTACCGAGGTCAATCTCGAGAGCCGCGCCTTCAACGAAGCCGACGCTGGTCGAGCGGGAATGATGGGGATGAACTCGGCCGTGCCCAATGGCGCCCCCCTGCGAGTGATGACCCTGCGGACCCGGCGTCATCTCGCGCCGCCGTTCCAGTTGCCGGCACGTCTATCCGCGTTTGATGCGTCGTGGACGGTTCAGGGCGATGCGCGTGTCAGGCGCGTGCCGCTGGCGTTCTTGGGGATGCAGTGGACCATCGGCGGGCGTACGTTCGTCATGAATGAGGTCGCGGCGGACGAGATCGTGTCTGCGGGCAGCACGCACATCTGGGAATTTGTGAACGTGGCGGGCCGCATGGGTGTGCAGGCTGCCCACCCGATGCACCTGCACGGCAGACAGTTCCGGGTGCTCAGCCGGAACGGCAGCGGGTCGAATTCTCTGCGAGACGGGATTTCGGACGCAGGGTGGGTTGATACCGTGCTGGTGCTGCCTGGAGAAACGGTCAGGGTCCAGGTCCCGTTCTCCAGGCACCTCGGAACGTTCATGTATCACTGCCATATCCTCGAGCACGAAGACATGGGCATGATGCGCAACTTTCGCGTGGTCTGACCTGGCGCCGACGCCCCGTCGAACGCCTTCAGAATCTCACGGCGGTCCGCACTGCCGCGACAAGGCTGCCCGGTCGCGTCCACGGCCATGCCGCGTGTGTCCAGAACTGTACAGCGCCCCATGGTCCGATCCGGCAGCCTACCTGTCATGCATCACAAACCGCACACGGACCTCGTCATCCAGTCGGGCCTCGCTTTGGCCTTGTCCTTGGCCATCTGTGCTCCAGTTCGAGCGCAGTCTGTCCCGCCCCCGCAGGGGACGCCGGTGCTGGCCATGCAGATGCCCACGCTGACGCCAGCCAGCGGTGCGCCGCAGGGTGCGAGACAAGCTGGGAGCATGACTGAAATGATGGGCGCTCCAGGCTTGGTGCCCTTCGATGTCATGACCGGGCAGGCCGGCAAATGGATGGTTGGCTATCAGTTCATGTTGGAATCGATGGACGGTAGCCTCGTCGGAACCGGCGGGACCACGGCGGCGAGAACCCTTGAACACTTCGTTGCCGCGCCCACGGACATGTCGATGCAAATGCACATGGGGATGGTGATGTATGCCCCGACCGATAGGCTGACGCTCATGACGTTGCTTCCATACATTCGGAAGGAGATGAACCACCTGACCGTGGAGGGAGCAAGCTTCGCCGAGCGTACGGATGGGATTGGTGACGTCGAACTGCGCGGGATGTTTTCGGTTCTTGGTAGGCAAGCGCCCCGACAATGGCTCCTATTGGGTGGCGGGGTCGGCCTGCCTAGTGGCTCGATCGACGCGACGATGGCCGGTATGCGGATCGAGTATCCGATGCAGATCGGATCTGGAACCTTCTCATTGCTGCCAGGTGTTACGTATCTGGGACAAGCATTGCCTTGGGGCTGGGCCGCTGACTTTGGATCCACTGTGCGGGTCGGCCGAAACGACAACGGCTACAGACTCGGAAACCGTTACCAGTTGGGCGGGTCGATCACGCGCCAATTCAAGAATTCGATGAGTGTGTCGGGAGGTGTTCGTGGCGAGCGGTGGGGGAACATTCGCGGATCGGATGCCATGCTCGACGTCACCGATGAGCCGACAAAGGATCCGAACCTCCAAGGCGGGACGCGGCTCAGCGCTTTGTTGGGACTGACCGTTCATCCGCAAGACGGCCTCCTCAGAGGTCAGCATTTTCATATCCAAGCAGAGGTGCCGGTCGCGCAGTCGTTGGACGGCCCGCAGCTACGAAGGCGCTGGATCGTCCGGTTGGGTTGGCAGGTGGAGTTCTGACTCTGAAGCCAGCCGACCCGTATCGTCATGTTGCGTCGGGTCCGAGCCCGTTGATACGCTGCGCATTCAGCACGCGGATCTGTCGAGAACCCACCCTCGGTGGTCGCACTTGGGTCGTCGCGCCCGCGGGCAACGAGCGGTCGAGTGTCGAGCATTAACTGGTGTTCGCGCGACTGGTTCGACATCCACCTTCGATCTGCAAACTGATAGTTATTGGTGCAGACCGGCCGGCACCAGAGTCGTGGCTGGCGTCCAGTCCCGGCTCGTCCCATCGGCCAACCGTTGGCGCACCTTGATTGCGCGTAGTGAGGACGAGGTCTGCGAACTGCGCGGGCGGAGTATCCAGTTTCCATGAGATTCCCCTGCCCGCGCTCCTTCCTCACGACATCTCGCCGGTCCCGCCACCCACGGCCTACCTGCACGTGAGAAATGGTCAATCCGCCGGGGGTCTTCAAGGTCAAGCCCCACTGTGCCTACCCGGCCCTCGATTGGGACGTGAACGCTGTACCGTGTTTGCGCATGATCTCCCCGGAGGACTGTCCGGCGTCAGGCGAGAGGATGGAAATAGCAAAGTTCGAAAACATCCCCAGACCCGGTTTCGTCTTGCGATGACTACTTCGCGGCCGCGAGCCGAATCTCGAGTGCCGCGTCTGGCGACTCGTCCATATTGACCGTCACCACAATGCGCTCGTCCTTCTGCACCTTCGCTGCCGCAAACGCTACCAGCGTCTCGCCGCGGTATATCTTGGTCTTGTCGTTCACTTTGAACGTCATGGTCGATTCCTTCTTCGTCATGTCGTCCATCGCCTTTACCTGCAGACTAGCTTCGGCCACCGAGACCACCGTTCCCTTATAGGTCATCGGATGCGCCATCACGGCTGTCCCCGCCACCGCCATCACCACCGCGCTTACCACCACTGCTGCAATTGCTCTCATGACGTTTGCTCCTTGTGTGTGCGAGTTGACTTACTTAATGATCTTTCCGCGCCCCGATAGAAAGTCGTCGATGTCCTTCGCCTGCTTCTCGTCCGCCGGGCTGCGCGGATTCAGGTCTTCCATTTCGCGCATCTCCGCGTCGGTCATCTGTCCGAGGTGGCGGATGAAGCGCACGAGTTCCCATGTGGAGCGTCGGCCTTCCGCGCTGCCGTTGCCCCACGCCGGCATGCCCGTAAAGGGAATGCCGCGCTCGATGACGTAGAACAGCTCGCCATCCGTCATCGACTGGGTCGCCTCGCTCCGCATGTCCGGCGCGGGCGGAAACATCGACCGGCCCAGTGCGATGTCACCGCTGCCATCGTTCGCGTGACACGTGGCGCAGTGATCCGCGAAGTGCGCCATGCCCGCGCGAATGGCCTCAGGCGTCGGGGAGACCGGGTTTGGTGCGTTTCGTGCCGCGCCCGGGATCAGATATCTCCGCATCGACCGCGCGGCCGCCTCTTCGAGCGGCCACGGCTTCCGTCGGCTCGTGATACCGGCGCCGCGCAGCCAGGCGGCGGCGCCCGCCGTCATCGCGAGGGCCACCGCCACCGCGATCCAAGCCCGGCGGGGCCTAGTCGCCGCCATGTTCTTCAGTGGCGGCGCGGCGCTTGGCCGACGTATGCGTGTGGCGGATCTTCCAGCCGTCCGCGTCCTTCGAGAGCAGGTAGGTCGCCAATCCGCCGCCCGCCGTGACGCGATCACCGGTCCTGGCTTTGATGGTGTAGTCGGCCGTCACGTATGCGCTGTCAGGGCCGATCAGGTGGGGCACGACGTTGGTGTGCGTGAACTCGAGCCCTTCAAAGCTCTGCAGCTCGGGAC
>JAKALV010000190.1 GCA_021824055.1 Acidobacteriota bacterium | reverse complement strand
ACTGGATCGCCGCCCTGCTGAAACCCCGAGCCGGTGACAGTCACCGTCGTGCCGCCGGCAGTGGGACCGCCCGTGGGAGAAATGCCGGTCACTGTGGGTGCGGCGAAGGGGACTGGGCTGCCCTTGGCAGGCGCGCCGCTGCGCGCGCTGACGACCGAGGTGATGGCCAACACAAGCCCGACGGCAACGACAACGACGGGGTGAAGCTTTATCTCTGACAGCCTCCGCGCCAAACGACTCTCCCGGAAAGATAGGTTGCGCTGAGTGTAGCACTGGAATGAACTTTATCGACAGGCAGGGAATGCCACAACTCGGCGATCTGCGCGCAATCCGCTAACATCATTCACCGTGACCAGTCCCAATGCGCCGCTCTCCGATCGCGCCGGCCTGGCGCCGTGGGTCTTCGCCCTCGTCACGGGCCTCGCGGCGTGCATCGTCTACATCGCCACGATGTATCCGAGCGTGCCCGGTGGTGACGCGGGTGAGTTGATCGCGGCGGCCGCAACAACCGGCGTGCCCCATCCGCCTGGCTATCCTCTATATGTCCTCGTGACGAAGCCGTTTCTCTGGCTGCCGTTCCTCAGCGTGGCATGGCGCGCCAACGTCGCGGCGGCGGTCATGGCCGCGGCGGCCGCGGCGCTGATCGCCTGGGGCGTGACCGCCGCGACCGGCCGTCGATGGGCCGGGCTGGCCGCCGCGGCGGCGTTCGCGTTTTCGCCGACGGTGTGGCTGTACGCCGTCAGCGCCGAGGTCTTTTCCCTGAACAATCTGCTCATCGCCGCCGAGCTTGGTTTGCTCGTGGCGGTGGATCGCGCCGCGCGCGCCGCGGTGCCGGACCGTCGACAACTCGATCGTCTGATCTTTGCCGGCGCGCTCGTCTTTGGACTCGGACTGTCGGACCACCAGACATCGCTGCTCTTCAACGGCATCTTTCTGGCCGCGATGATCTGGCGCACCCGCGACAATCCGGCGTGGCGTTCGGCGCGGCGATGGATGGTGCTGGCCGCCTGCGTGGCGGTCGGCGGACTACCTTATGTGTACTTGCCGCTGGCATCGGTGCGCCATCCGCTCATCGCCTGGGGCGAGCCCGACACCGTGAGCGGATTCCTGACCCACGTGCTGCGGCGCGAATACGGCACGTTTCAGCTGAACCAGAATCTGTCGGCGGCGGCCATGTCAACGCTGCAACAGCTGGGCTACTACGCGCGCGATCTCGTGCGGCAAGTCACGTGGCTCGGCGTCGCACTCGCGGCGTGGGGACTCGTGCGCGCCGGCCTCGACAGACACACGCGGTTCCTCGCGATCACGACGGCCTCAGCCTGGGTGGTGTACCTCGGCGTGCTGCATTCGCTCGCCGCCTTCCCGCTCGATCAGGCGCTGTTGCACGGCGTGGTGGCGCGCTTCTGGCAAGCGCCGAATCTGCTGGTGTGCGTCTGGATCGGCTGGGGCCTCGCCACTCTGCGCCTGCCTGCGACAGCACTGGCCGGTGTCGCGATCGTGCTCGCCGGCGGTCAGGCCGTCCTCCACGCACGCGCAAGCAATCATCGTCACGATGTGATCGTGCGCGATTACGGCGCCGCGATCCTCGAGAGCGTGCCGCCGCGCGCGCTCGTGCTCATGCGCGGCGATGTGATCACCAACGCCACGCGGTACCTGCAAGACGTTGAGCACATGCGGCCGGACGTGCGGCTGATCGATCAGGAGATGTTGACGTTCCGCTGGATGACGTCGCAGGTGCGACGGCAGATGCCCGAGGTGGTGCTGCCCGGCACACACTACGACATCGCCTCGCCCGGCGCGTACTCGATGCGCGGATTGATCGACGCGAACATCGCCGCACGCCCGATCGTCATGTGCGGCGCCACGAAGCCGGGCGATGACAGCCTGACGGGCGTGTATCGTCTGCTGCCGCTCGGCATCTGCAATCGCGTGGTGCCCGCGGCCGCGCCCGTCGACGCCGCGGCCTGGCTGGCGGCGGCCGAGGCCGCGCGCCCGCGGTTTGACGGCGACATGCGCGTCATCCCGGATCCGGAGTCGTGGGAACACGTCGCCTGGACGGACTACTGGGAGGCGTCCCATCGAATCGCGTTCACCTGCCTGACGTTCGCGATCGAACGACATGACGACCCGGCGTTGCTGCGCGCGGCGGCGGAGGGATTCGATCGTCTGATCGCCGAACATCCGCAGCCGCCCGCGTACGCCTACAAGAATCTCGGCATCGCGCGCGCGCGGCTCGCCCCGGTCGATCCGCCCTCGGCCGCCCGCGCGGTCGCGGCCTGGCAGATCTACCTGCGCATCGGCCCCGCCAACGACGCCGACCGGCCGGCCATCGAAGCGGCCGTGCGCCAACTCTCCGGGATCAAGTAGCGACGCGGTAGACTTCGATACATGATCCCATTCCGTGCACTGCTCCTCGCAGCATTGATGTGTTCGCTCGGGACCTCCGCGCTCGCACAGGTCGCGCCGGATGCGCCGCAGCCGGCGAGAACGAAACACAAGATCACCATCAACGGGAAAGTCATCGCCTACACGGCCACCGCCGCGACGATCGATCTCAAGGACGCCAAGGACGAGCTGACCGGGCGCCTGTTCTACGTGGCGTACACGCAGGACGATGCGGACGCCGCGGTCCGGCCGGTGGCGTTTGTCTTCAACGGCGGGCCGGGGTCCTCGTCCATGTGGCTGCACATGGGCTCGTTCGGTCCGGTGCGGGTGGACGCCACCGACGCCGCCAGCACGCCTCCCCCGCCCTACAAAGTCGGCGACAACCCGGACACCGTGCTGGACAGGACCGATCTGGTCTTCGTCGATGCGATGGGCACCGGTTTTTCGCGCATTGCCGGCAAAGGCCAGCCGAAGGATTTCTACGGCACGGATCCGGACGTCGACGCGTTCGCGCAGTTCATCGAGCGCTACATCAGCCGCACGGGCCGCTGGAACTCGCCCAAGTTCCTGATGGGCGAATCGTATGGCACCACGCGATCGGCGGCCCTGCTCGCCGCGATGCAATCGCGCGGCGTGGCGTTCAACGGCGCGATCCTCATCTCCTGCTACCTCAACGCGTACGACGATTTCAACGCGCCGGCGTTCGGCAACGATCTGCCCTATGAACTCTATCTGCCGACGATGGCGGCGACGGCGTGGTATCACCACCGCCTCGAGGCGCAGCCGGCCGATCTCGCGGCGTTGCTGAAGGACGTGCGGCAGTTCGCGCTGGGCGAGTACGCGCATGCGCTCGCGCAGGGCAGCGCGCTCGGCACGGCGGAGCGCGACGCCGTGGTCGCGAAGCTGCATCAGTTCACGGCGATGCCGGCATCGTTGATCCTCAACGCCAACCTGCGCGTGTCGCCGGATCGCTTCGAGAAGGAGCTGCTGCGCGGCGAACGCCGGACCGTCGGCCGCCTCGACGCGCGGTTCAAGGGCATCGATCGCGATGCCGCCGGCGACACGCCCGACTTCGACGCCGCGGACGCCGCGTTCAGCGCGGCCTTCACCGCATCCTTCAACAACTACGTGCGCACGGACCTGAAATTCGAAACGGACGACCGGTACAAACCCACCAATTACGGCGAAGTGGGCCAGGACTGGGACGATCACCACCGCGTGGGCGGGAATCGATTCGACATGCCGGACGTCGCCGAGGACCTGCGGGAAGCCATGTCAAAGAACCCGCGGCTGAAGATCCTGACGGCGAACGGCTACTTCGACTTCGCGACGCCGTTCTTCGAAACCGAGTACACGATCGCGCACATGGGCCTGGATCCGTCACTGCAGAAGAACATCGCGTTCGGCTACTACCAGTCGGGCCACATGATCTATTTGAACGCCGAGGCGCGGCACCAGCTCAGCCGCGACATCGCGCGCTTCATCGACGAGAGCCTCGCCCGTTAGTGAATGGCCGGGTCCGGATGTGACGTATCCGCCAGCCCGACGCGCTCGAGCAGGCGCGTGAAACGCGCGTCGCCTCGGAGCGATGCGTACGCGGAGCTGGTCAGGAGCACGATGGCCGCGTCCTCGCGGCGATCGATGGCGATCTCGAGCCAGTGAAACGCCTCGTCACGATCGCCGAGCTCGCCGTAGGCCATCGAGAGGTTCGTCGCCGCGAAGTAGGCTGCGGGCGTGTCGGTCTCAGGATGCACCCTGAGGTACTGCCGAATCTGGGCCCGGATCATCGCCGGTCGGCCACCCGTCTGAAACGCCGCGCGCAGGTCGTCGACATCGCTGAGTGCCACGCCGGTGAGGGCCAGCCCACGCCAGAGGCTCTCGGCGCTCTCACGATCGCGATGCCCGGCCGCGAACACATCGGCCATCCTCAATGGAAACACCGGCCAGTTCGGATCGATCTTTCGCCCCGACTCGAGCATCGCGCGGGCGTCGTCGGGGCGGCCGGCGCGGATGAACGCCGCCGCCAGATCGCCGCGAATGGCCAGCGATGACGGATCCAGGTCCAGCGCGCGGCGGAGCTCGTCGATGCCTTCGTTGGAACGACCCATCAGACTGAGAAACTCGCCGAACCACTGGCGTGCGAGCGCGCTGCGGGGATCGAGCCTGATCGCCCGGCGAAACTCGGTTTCCGCATCGCGCCAGCGCCACTCGAACTTGTAGCGTAGAAACGCCATGGCCGTGTGCGCTTCGGCCGATTCCGGATCCAGCTCGATCGCTTTCTCCGCGTTGAGCTTCGCCTTCGGATACCGCACCTTGGGCGTCAGGCCCGACATCGCGAGGTTGTAGCAGTTGGCGAGGCCCGCGTACGCCCGCACGAACTTCGGATCGAGCGCGATCGCCTGCTCGTACAACCCGATCGCCTGCTGCACCGACGCCGGGGTCCGGCGGCCCCACAGTTCCTGCGCGCGAAGAAACAGGTCGTACGCGTCCGCGCTTTCGGTATCGCGCTTGAGGATCCGGGCGTGCTCGACCTGGCTGAGGTCTCGCGTGAAACCGACAGCGATCCGTTCGGCGATCTGATTCTGCACGTTGAGGATCTCGCCCGGCGTCGTGTCGAAGCTCCAGGCCGACAGGCGCGCGCCGTCACTGACGCGCAGGACTTCGGCCGACACCTGCAACCGGTCCTTCGTCCGCTGAATCGCGCCGGTCAGCACCGCGTCGGTCTTCAGCCGCTTGCCCGCCTCGAACGGACCCTCGCCCGGGCGAATGGCCGCGAGGGGCGGCACGCGCAGCATGGCCAGACTGCCCAGGCGCATCGCGATCGCATTCGCGATTCCCGATTCGAGATACGCCTGATCGTCGCCAGGCGCGATCGCGCGGAACGGCATGACGACAACGGAGCGGACCGTGGTGTCCTTGGATGCGCGAGACCACAAGAACCACGACAGCCCGATTGCGGCGGCCGCGACCATCGCCGCGGCCCATCCCCAGGATCGCCAGGTTCGGGCGCGCGAAACCGGCGCGGGCACGGCCTCGGCCTCGACCTCGACAGGCTCGGGCGCATCGGATGGGGCGGGCACGGTCGCGGGCGCGGCGTCTTGGAGAACGGTGACCGGGGCGACGAACCGGTAGCCGCGCGTCCTGACCGTCTGGATGCAACTGGCCGTCAGGGGATCAGCGAGCGTTCGCCGCAGCATCGCCACGTAGAAGGCGACGTTGCCTTCCTCAACGAACGTGCCTTCCCAGACTTTCGCCAGAATTTCGTCCTTGGTCACCATGTTGCCAGCGTGCTCAACAAGCAGGAGCAGCAAAGCCAGCGCTTTGGGAGGCAGGGCGATGACGTCATCGCCTTTGCGTAAGCGCCATTGCGCCGGCTCGAGCACGTAAGGACCGAACGCGTACGAGACGCCGGGGAGACTCAAGGAAAACCAAAGAAAGTCTACAGACGCCGCAAAGGACGCACAAGCGCTCTTCTCTTACGCTGGGCACCAATCCGTCAGGACACTTGCGGCCGCCTCATCGTGAGGTTCCGCTCCCCGACCCCGAGGGAGGTCATGTGCCTCCCTCTTTTTCGACGTAGAGGTAACGCTGACATGACTCTCCACCTGTTCCATAAATCGCGTCAGAGGCTCCCAAGACTCCTGGTGGGTCTGCTCGTGGCCGTGGCGGCGTTCACAGCCGGCCCGGTGCTCACGGCACACAAGGCGCCGCCGCCGCCCATCTCGTTCACCACCTGGCACATGCACGACGACTGGAACGGCATCTCGAGCTGGTTCATCGTTGGCGAGGACCAAGACAAGGACGGCGACGTTGACTTCATGGGCCTGGCCAACTCGGGCGGCGGCAACGCGCAGATGTTCATCACCAATGGGGCCGCGCAGGGGTACACGAATCCCGACGGAACGCCCAGACTCTTCCCGACGGCGACGGACTTCCACCGCGCGATTGTGAAATTCTGGGACGGCAACGGCGACGGCTACTACGGCTACGTCGTCACGGACGGCGATTTCGGTTTGGCGTATCGCGACAGGACCGCGGCCGGGCTCGATCCGGCGGGTGAACAGCAGATTGTTGTCCCC
>JAKALV010000189.1:304-6470 GCA_021824055.1 Acidobacteriota bacterium | reverse complement strand
TGGCCGCGTTCAGATGGAACGAGAATGTGCCGAAGACGATGAAGAGCGAGAGGGCGGCGAAAGCGAGCACCAGGTCCGACGTGTCGAGCCAGCGTCCGCGGCTGGGCCGGTCGAAGAGCGCCGACTGCGACCGGGCCGCCAGCGCGAGCAGCAGCAGAATCGACGCTTCCTCCCAGTCGAGGCCCTTGATGATGGCGGCCGCGCAGCCCAGCGACAGCAGGATCATCGTGCCGCGAAACGCCGCGCGATAGCCGCGCGCCAGCCCGCGCGCGAGCACGATGAGCAGCAGGCCGGCAAACGCCGCCGTCATGACGCCGGCTTCGACGAGGAGCAGCGGGACGAACTGCCGCGTCAGGGGCAACCGCGCCTGCAGCGCGGGCGACGCGCTGCTGATGAGGATGAGCAGGCCGCCCCCGCCGACCAGCCCGGCCACGATCCGCCGCGACATTTCCAGCCGGCGCGTGGTGCGGCGGCTCACCCATGACAGCAGGAGCAGGGAGGCGATGGCCCACGGGCCGACGTAGTAGATGGCGCGATACGCCATGAGGGCGGCGGCCGCCGCGCTCTTGACGATCGGCAGATGCGCGATCCAGAACGCGTCGCTGCTGCCGAGACCGCCGGGCACGAAGCTGATCAGCCCGATGCCCTGGCCCAGAAAGAAGGTGCGCAGCATCTGCAGCGTGGTGGCGGTGTCGAGGTTCGTTGCGTGCACGCACGCGACGAACGCCGCGCCGGCCAGCAGCCAGTCGAGCCAGCCGATCGCGGCCATCTCCAGCGCCCCGGCCGTTCCCGCGGCCCGCTCGGCGAACCGCTTCCATCGCCCCGCGCTCCAGCGCGCCACGGCGGTCACCGCGAGGACCATGGGCACCGAGATCGCGATCAGTCCCGCGGTATTCGCGTGGAGCGCCGTGCCGGCCAGCACCGCCAGGATCCACCCGATCAGGCCCGACGAAAACGCGAGGGCGACCGAGAGCACGCCGCTGTGCAGCTCGTGGAGATCGTCCACCGCCGGCCGGTACAGCCAGAACCGCACGGCCGGACCCGCGAGCGGCCCCAGCGTGAGGAAGTTGCTCCAGGCGAACGCGACCGCGCCGTAGCGCCATCGCTCCCACCAGCGCGTTCGGGTCCGGCGGAACGCCACGACGTCATAGAGACCCATCACGGCGATATTCGCGACCGTGAAGCTCACGGCGATGGCGACCCAGACCGTGTCGAGGCCGCGCAGATCGGCGCGGAAATCGCGCGTGTGAATCTCGCGCAGCGGGCCCCACGAGACCAGCAGGATGATGCCGCTCAGCAGAAACGGCCAGACGCGGACGGCGCGCGCGGCCACCCATTCGAGCGCGAGCTCCGTACGCTCGTTCACCGCTGGCTCCGCCCCATCTGCCCGGCGATCCAGGCCAGCGCCGCAAGCATCTCCGTTCGCAGTTCGGGTTGCGTGTCGGTGAACCGGTGGTTGGCGGCGTTGATGAGCACGAGCTTCTTGGGCTGGCGGGCGGCCGCGTCGAGCTTGCGGTAGTCCGCCTCCGGCACGTACTCGTCGCGCGTTGACTGAATCATCACGAGCGGCCGCGGCGACACCTGTCCGATGAAGTCGAGTGGCGAGAAGGACGGCTCGTCGGCGTCACTCTTGGTGATCCACGTCGTGAAGTCCGTCCATCGCCACGCCAGCTCCGCCACCATCGGCGTGCCCATGGTCACGACGCCATCCACCCAGCGATGATTGTCTTTATGCGCGGCGGCGAGGACCGCCACGGCCGCGCCTTCGGAGACGCCCGACAACACGACGGGTCGATACAGGAGATTCTGCCGCTCGAGCAGATCGCGCAACGCGCTGTAGTCGGCCGGCGGGTGCTGTGCCTCCATGTGCTGCCGGCCGCTCGTGAAGGCCGTCAGGTACTGGCGTATGTTCACGCCGACCACCACGTACCCGCGATCGGACAGGAACTCCGCCATGGTGACGGCCAGCCCGACCCAGCCCACGTCGCCGCTGGCCATCACGACCGTGCCCTTAGGCGGTCCGGCGGGACGATAGATCGCCAGCGTCAGCACCTTGCCGCGAAGCGGGAAGGCCATGTTCTGAGTGGAGCGGGCTTGCGCGGAGACGTCGCAAAGGAGGAGCAACGAGCCCACCAGGACACCCCTTGCCATGCGGCGAACTCGATCCACCTTCGCATACTACCGCACGCGTGTCGCGCGCCTTTGGCCGCCTCAGGACGGGCCGCGTCGGGAGCAAGACCGCCGGCGAGCGCGTGGTTTCACTCAGGCCCTGTTGAAAAGCCCGCAACAGAACCTCCGACGTGTGACCGAGCCGGCGCGCCTCCGGTTTGGCCACCGCCGCTACGGGTCGCGCGATTGGTACGAAGTTGGCACTTCTCCGCGCCGAAGAGGTGCTTATGTCCTGGCGCAACCGACCCGGCGGATTTTCGTTCATCGTTGTCGCACTCGTTCTCACCGCACTTGCGGTGCCAGCCCTCGCTCAGAAGAAGGCGTCTGCGGCCACGCCGGCCGCCCAAAAAGGGCCCGCCGTTGTGCCGGTGGCCACGCTCCAGACGCTGGCGCCCACGCTTGACGGATGGACACGGGCGCCGTTGGGCGGCAGCGTCGTGCCGATTTCAGAGGAGTCCGGGTACAGCTTCGCCGAAGCGAACTACACGAACGGCGCCATGAAGGTGCGGGTGACCATTGGCGACACGGTGGGCGTGGACGATTGCCTGCTCGCGCTGGCGGCCATGGTGACGGTGCTGCCGCCGGGGTATTCCGAGAAGTTGCCGCCGGCCACGTCGATCAGCCGGTTCGAGTTCAGCGGATACCAGGCCGCGTCGAAATGGAACAGCGAGAAGACCGAGGGCGAGTTCTCGGTCGTCGTGAACGGCCGCTTCGTCGTCAAGGCTGAAGGATCCGGCATCGACTCGGTGGACACGCTTCGCGACATCGTCTCCAAGATCGATTTGAAGAAGCTCAGCGAGCTCAAGCCCGGCAAGTAGCCGGCGCGCCACGCGCACACGGCACACGCAGGGCCGAGCTTCAGCTCGGCCGTTCGTCGTACGTAGAGCCGAGCTTCAGCTCGGCCTGCTGATCTCGTCGATGCGCAACATGACGACGTCGCCCGCCTTCTCGGTCGGCACGAGTCCGGCTACACTTTGGGCCATGCCTACGCGTCCAGCCGTTGCCGCGACCCTGCTCACGTTGATCCTGGCTCTGACAATCGTCTCCGCGGGAGGCCAGCGGCCTCAGCCCGCCCCCTTGCCCGCTCCGCCCGACGTGGCGGCCGCGCCAGCCGACGCGACCGTGACGGCGTCCGGCCTCGCGTCGAAAGTGATCTCGCCCGGCACCGGCACCGAGCATCCCATCGCCGCGTCCACCGTGAAGGTGCACTACTCCGGCTGGACGACCGACGGCAAGATGTTCGACAGCTCGGTGGTGAACGGCCGGCCGCTGTCGTTTGGCTTGAACCGCGTCATCAAAGGCTGGACCGAAGGCGTGCAGCTGATGGTGAAAGGCGAGAAGCGGCGGTTCTGGATTCCGGCCGCGCTCGCGTACGGCGACAATCCGCGGCCGGGTGCGCCGAAGGGCACGCTGGTGTTCGACGTCGAGCTGTTCGACTTCACGACGCCGATGGACGCCGCGGCGCATCTGGCGGCGTATGGCACCCACAAGGCGATGACCGCGGCGTCGCCGTACAAGCTGATCCCCTGGCAGTCGATCGGCCCGTCAAACCACACCGGACGCATGACGTCGATCGCGGTCGCCGACGTGGCGGGGCGGCGCACCATCTATGTGGGCGCGGCCACCGGCGGCGTGTGGAAGTCGGCGAATCGCGGCCTCACCTGGCGTCCGATCTTCGAGCATGAAGCCACGGCGAGCATCGGCGATGTGGCGGTGGCGACGTCGAATCCGAACATCGTGTGGGTGGGCACCGGCGAGGCCAACCTGTTCCGCGCGAGCCTGTCGGGCACCGGCGAGGCCAACCTGTTCCGCGCGAGCCTGTCGGGCACCGGCATCTACAAGTCGATCGACGCCGGCCGCACGTGGACACAGATGGGCCTCACCGACAGCGGCACGATCGGCCGCATCATCGTGCATCCGACGAATCCGAACATCGTGTATGTCGCGGCGTCGGGCCACGAGTGGACGCCGAACGAGATGCGCGGCGTGTTCAAGACGACCGATGGCGGCCGGACGTGGACCAAGGTGCTCTATCGCAGCCCGAACACCGGCGCGGTGGATCTGGTGATGGATCCGAAAGACCCGGACACGCTCTACGCCGGCCTGTGGCAGCGCGTGCGGCGCAAGTGGAGCGATCCGCGCGTCGAGCCGAACTACAGCGAAGGCGGCATCTGGAAGACGACCGACGGCGGCGCCACGTGGACCGCGGCCAACAACGGACTGCCCGAGGCGAAGTTCCGCGGCCGCGTGGGCCTCGACATCGCGCGCTCGAATCCGAATGTGGTCTACGCCGTGGTCGACAGCTACGACACGGGCCGTCGCGCGAAGCCGGGCGAGCATGACGCGTACGACCGGCCGCTGCCGGAGAACAGCAACATCATCCGCGGCATGGAGATCTACCGCAGCGACGACAAGGGCACGAGCTGGCACAAGACCAGCGGACAGACGCCCGAGACGGCGCAGAAGATGATGTCGCTCGGCAACACGTACAACTGGGTGTTTACGCAGATCCGCGTCGACACGAAGAACCCGAACCGTATCTATGTGCTCGCGCTGGGCGTCAGCGTGTCCGACGATGCCGGCGCGACGTTCAAGCCGTTCGCGGGCGGCGGCGGCGACAACCACCGCATGTGGATCGACCCGGTGAATCCCAGGATCGTCTACACCGCGTCCGATCAGGGCTTCACGATGACGGAGGACGGCGGCCGGACGAAACGGGAGGCCACCGGCATTCACGGCACCCAGTTCTACAACGTGGAACTCGACACGGCGAAGCCGTTTCACGCCTATGGCTCGGTGCAGGACGCGGGCAGTTATCGCGTGGCCATCAGCGTGAGGAACGGCCGGGGCCTGTTCAAGCCGATGCCCTGGCAGGGCGCGCCGGGCGGCGAGGGCAGCACGCACGCGATCGATCCGGTGAATCCGAACACGGTCTACTCGCACAGTTTCTATGGCAACTTCACCCGCGCGGACGTGACGCCCGCGAAAGCCGGCGTCCGGAAGACCGCGGCCGTCGACATCCGCCCGAAAGCGACGGACGGCGAACCGCCGCAGCGCGCGCAGTGGATGGCGCCGATCATCGTCTCGGCGTTCGACCACAACACGATCTATGCGGGTTTTCAGTACGTCTACCGTTCGCATGATCGCGGCGACACGTGGGAGCGCATCAGCCCCGATCTCACGGACAACAACCCGCGGCAGATGGGCGTGAATCCATCGGCGATTCCGTATCAGTCGATCACCCAGCTCGCCGAGTCGCCGCTCGTGAAGGGCCTGCTCTATGCCGGCACCGACGATGGCAACCTGCGCGTGACGCGGGATGACGGAAAGACGTGGACCGATATCGGCCAGAACGTGCCGATCGCGATGAAGAAGTGGGTCTCGCGGATCGTGCCGTCGAAGTATGACGCCGGCACGGTGTTTCTGGCCCAGCGCGGGCGCGAGGACGATGACTTCACGCCGTACCTGTGGACGTCCACCGACTACGGCGCCACGTGGACGAGCATCGCGGGCAACATCCCATCGGGATCGATCAATGTGATCCGCGAAGACCCGTCGGTGAAGGGGTTGCTGTACGCCGGCAATGACTTCGGCGCCTACGTGTCGAAGGACGGCGGCGCGAAATGGAACGTGCTCGGGGCGAACCTGCCGTCGGTGGAGGTGTCGGACATCCAGATCCAGCCGCGCGACAACCTCATTGTGATCGCGACCTACGGCCGCGGCATGTGGGTCATGGATGCGGTGAAGGTGCGGGCGGTGAAGTACTGAACTGTCAGACCGGCAGTCCGAGTTCTTTGGCCGCCTGTTCCTGTGCCGTGTCCAGCGTCGCGAAGCGTGTCAGGCGGGTGTCGCGGTGAAACCACAGCGCCGTCCTTTAAGCCACGAATCGGATCGCATGTCAGCCGGCGACGCGATTGCGGCCCGCCTGCTTCGCGCGATAGAGCGCCGCATCGGCCGTCGCGACCAGCGTCGCGCGATCCTCGCCGGCCGCGGCCGC
>JAKALV010000189.1:0-294 GCA_021824055.1 Acidobacteriota bacterium | reverse complement strand
CAGGCGGGTGTCGCGGTGAAACCACAGCGCCGTCCTGAGGTGTGCGAGGTCCAGTGATCGCGGCGTGGCCGCCCCGGTCATCGAGCAACAGCGACAGGTATCGACCCCTGGTCCCGCGTTTCACGGCGGGACGGATGCGCGAGGTGCCGACGCGTGCGCCGCGATGCACGTGCGCCGACCTTTAAGCCACGAATCGGATCGCATGTCAGCCGGCGACGCGATTGCGGCCCGCCTGCTTCGCGCGATAAAGCGCCGCATCGGCCGTCGCGACCAGCGTCGCGCGATCCTCGCCGG
>JAKALV010000188.1 GCA_021824055.1 Acidobacteriota bacterium | reverse complement strand
GATCTTCTTCCACCGGTTTCTCGCGCCAGGTCAGATCCAGCTCGCGCTTCTTGCCACTGCCCTTCACGCGATCGGCAAACTGCACCAGCCGCTCGGTGGCGTCGGGCCGCCGGTTGAACAGCACGTCTTCGACATGCTCGAGCAGGTCCGCCGGGATGTCCTCGTACACGGCGAGCTGGCCGGCATTGACGATGCCCATGTCGAGGCCGGCTTTGATCGCGTGAAACAGAAACGCCGCGTGCATCGCCTCGCGGACGATGTCGTTGCCGCGGAACGAGAACGACAGGTTGCTGATGCCGCCGCTGATCTTCACGCCCGGGCACGCGGCCTTGATCTCGCGCGCGGCCTCGATGAAGTTGATCGCGTACTCGTTGTGCTCCTCGAGCCCGGTGGCGATCGCGAGCACGTTCGGATCGAAGATGATGTCCGTCGGCTCGTAGCCGGCCCGGTCGATCAGGAGCCGG
Organism: Acidobacteriota bacterium; assembly: GCA_021824055.1. Classification (GTDB taxonomy): domain Bacteria; phylum Acidobacteriota; class Vicinamibacteria; order Vicinamibacterales; family SCN-69-37; genus SCUN01. The sequence continues at coordinate 6,008 of JAKALV010000188.1, read as the reverse complement.
TACGCGCGCACGCAGATGCTCACCTTGCGCGCGATCGTGTCGGCCTGGCCCTGCTCGTCGAACGCCATGACGATGGCGGCGGCGCCGTACCGGCGGATCATCTTCGCCTTGTGCAGAAAATCGGCTTCGCCTTCCTTCAGCGAAATGGAATTGACGACGCCCTTGCCCTGCACACATTTGAGACCGGCCTGGAGCACCGACCATTTTGAGCTGTCGATCATGATCGGCACGCGCGCGATTTCGGGCTCGGTGGCGATGTAGTTGAGGAACGTGGTCATGGCGGCTTCGGAATCGAGCATGCCTTCGTCCATATTCACGTCGATCATGTTCGCGCCGCCGCGCACCTGCTCGATGGCCACCGCCGCGGCCTCGGCCCACTTGTCGTCCTTGATCAGGCGCGCGAACCGCTTGGAGCCGGTCACGTTCGTGCGCTCGCCGATCATCTGGAAGTTGCTGTCGGAACGGATGTAGAGCGGCTCGAGACCGGACAGCCGCGTCGTATGTCGGCCGGCCTCGTCTTCAAGGCCGGCGTCCGGCTTCACGCGCGGCCTGGCGCCCTTCACCGACTCGGCCAGTGCGCGGATGTGATCCGGCGTCGTGCCGCAGCAGCCGCCCAGGATGTTGGCGAATCCGCTCTCGGCGAAGTCCTTGAGCAGGGCCGCGGTCTCCGCAGGTTGTTCGTCGTACTGGCCGAACGCGTTCGGCAGGCCGGCGTTCGGATACGCGCTGACCCAACAGCCGGCCATGCGCGACAGTTCCGCGAGGTACGGCCGCATGTCGCGCGCGCCCAGCGCGCAGTTGATGCCGATCGACCACGGCCGCGCGTGCTCCATGGCGAGGTAGAACGCGTCCACCGTCTGCCCGGCGAGCGTGCGGCCGCTCCGATCCGTGATCGTAAAGCTGATCATCAGGGGCAGCGCCACGCCCTTCTCGTCCTGCACTTCCTGGACGGCGACGATGGCGGCCTTGGCGTTGACGGCGTCGATGATCGTCTCGAGCAGCAGCAGATCCACGCCGCCGTCGATGAGGCCGCGCACCTGATCGACGTAGGCCGCTTTCATCTCATCGAACGTGATGCTCCGAAATGCCGGGTTGTTCACATCCGGCGAAATCGACAGCGTGCGATTGGTCGGGCCCATCGATCCGGCCACCAGCCGCGGCCGCGAGGGCCACTCGGCCGTCACTTCATCCGCCACGCCGCGCGCGAGCCGCGCGCCTTCGAGATTCAGCTCGTAGATCAGCGATTCCAGCCCGTAGTCGGATTGCGACACGGCGTTCGCGTTGAACGTGTTCGTCTCGAGAATGTCGGCGCCGGCGGCCAGATACTGCCGGTGAATCGCCGCGATGATCTGCGGCTGCGTCAGCACGAGCAGGTCGTTGTTGCCGCGAAGATCGCTCGCGTGCCCCGCAAAGCGATCGCCGCGATAGTCGGCTTCCGTCAACTTATGCCGCTGGATCATCGTCCCCATCGCGCCGTCGAGAATGAGGATGCGGTCTTGCACGAGTGCGTTGAGGCGTTCGAGCGAAATGCGTGTCGGCATGTCTTAACGGCCTTTGGTGCCGGCGGCGATCAGCACGGCGAAGGGGTCGCCGGCGCGGCTGGCGCCGACGCGCACGACCACGCCGGAGAAGCCGGTGGCGGCGAGCAGTGCTTTCAGGGACGTGTCGTCGAAACCCAGCCAGCGGTCGCCGAGCGTGGACGTGACCCAGGCCTCGGTGTGCTGGCGCAGGTCGAGCAGGAGCACGCGGCCGCCCGGCCGCAGAATGCGATGCGCTTCGGTGAGCGCAGCGCGCGGTTCGTCGGCGTGATGCAGGGCCTGCGACAGCAGCACGAGATCGACCGACTTGTCGCCGATCGGCACCTTCTGGAGCTCGCCGCGCTTCCACGTGATGTTCTTCACGCCGCGACGCTTCGCCAGGGCCTTGCCGCGCGCGAGCACGTCGGCGGAGCGATCGACGGCCACGACGCGTTTCGCCCACCGGGCGGCCTCGATCGTGAGGTAGCCTTCGCCGCATCCGAGGTCGGCGACCTCGAGCGGCGGCATCAGCAGTCCGAGCGCGCGCGACCACGCGGCCCAGCTGCGCCCCGGCACCAGCTGCTTCTTGTCTTCCTCGCCGCCGTGATCGTGAAATTCCTCGCGGCGCACCCGGCGCACTTCCGCCAGGCGCGCATCGTCGGCCTTCGTGGCCGGCGTCGCTTCGGCAAACTTCCCGGTCAGCCACTGCCACAGCGCGGCATGCGGCCCTTTGACGTCATCGAGGGTTGGATCGAGGCGGTACCAGGAGAACGTGCCGGCGCGCTGTTCTTTCACCAGGCCGGCGTCTTTCAGCAGGCCGAGGTGCCGCGACACGCCCGACTGCGCCACGCCCAGCACGCGCGTCAGCTCCGAGACGTTGAGGGACTCCTGGGCCAGGAGGCGCAGGAGCCGCAACCGGGTCTCGTCGCCCAGCAGACGAAGGAGATCGGAGGCGGTGTTCACATCTATAAATCTACATTCATGGATGGATCAAAGGCAACCCCGGGCTCACGCGGAGGCGCGGAGACGCGGAGCTGAAGGGCCTGGTGGCCCGGCTTCGCCGGGTCAGCCCGGGGTGCGGCAGCGCGGCCACGAAAGACCTCATCGAATGCCCGGAGGTCTTTCGCGGCCGCGCTGCCGCACCCCGGGCCGGCCGCCGGAGGCGGCCGCCAGGCCCTCATGTGTCGCCGGCATCAACCCGCGCATTGGCGCGCACGAACGATCTTCTCCGCGCCCTCCGCGCCTCCGCGTGAGCCGATCTTCAGGCACCGGGCGGTGTTAACGTTTGCGGCGACACATGATCACCCTCGTCCTCGCCCATGGCGCCGGCGCCGGTTCGAGTCATCCGTGGATGACGCGGGTGGCCGCCGGCCTTGAAACGCGCGGCATTCAGGTGGTGACGTTTGATTTCCCGTACATCCGCGCCGGTAAGTCGATCCCCGACCGCGCGCCCGTGCTCGAAGCGGCGTGGCGCGACGTCTGGAAGGGCGTGATCGAGCGCGCCACCGGCCCGGTGTTTGCCGGCGGCAAGTCGATGGGCGGCCGGATGGCATCGATGGTGGCGTCCAGGCCCGGAGTGAACGGTTTCGATCCTCCGGCGGCCGGCCTTGTGTTCTTCGGTTACCCGCTCCATCCGCCCGGCAAACCGCAGCAGCGACGCGATGCGCACTTGCCGCAGATCCGCGTGCCGATGCTCTTCCTGCACGGCACCCGCGACAACTTCGGCTCGCCCGACGAAATGGAAGCCCTCGTGGCGACGCTGCCGAACGCCACGCTGCGCGTGTGCGACCGGGGTGATCACTCGCTGAGGGCGCCGAAGAAGATCGATCCCACGGGACAATTGCTCGAAGACGCGATGGATTTTGCCGCAAGCTGGCTGGCGGCTCGGGAGGGTTTATGACGCTTCACGGCTGGGTGGGACGGACGGCAATTGGCGGCGCGGCGGTGGCGGCAGCGCTGATGGCGGCACGGCCGCAGGCGCAGGTGACGGACCCGTCGGCCGGCGTGCTGGCCGACTACCACTGGCGCGCGATCGGCCCAGCCAGCGCGGGCGGCCGAGTCACCGATGTGGTCGCGCAGGATTCCGACTTCCGTCACGTCATCGTGGCGGCCGCGTCCGGCGGCGTGTGGCAGAGCGTCAACGCGGGCACCACGTGGACCCCGATCTTCGATCACTACGGCTCATCGTCCATCGGTGACATCGCGATGTTCCAGCCGAACCCCGCCATCCTCTGGGTCGGGACGGGCGAATCGAACAACCGCAACAGCGTGGCGTGGGGCGACGGGATCTACAAGTCCACCGACGCCGGCAAGACATTCAGAAACGTCGGGCTGAAGGACACGTTTCAGATCGCGCGCGTGATCACGCATCCGACCGATCCGAACATCGTGTACGTTGCGGCGGTCGGCAACCTGTGGGGCGAGACGGGCGAGCGCGGCGTGTTCAAGACGATTGACGGTGGCGCCACGTGGCAGAAGCTCGCCGGCGGTCTGCCGGACGATGACAAGACCGGCGCGACGGATCTCGTGATCGACCCGCAGCATCCCGACACGCTGATTGCCGCGTTCTACCAGCGGTTGCGCCGCCCGTGGCGCTTCGACAGCGGCGGCGACAGCGGCGGTCTCTTCAAGACGACCGACGCGGGCAAGACCTGGAAACGCCTGACCGCGGGTTTGCCGGCCTCGCAGACGGGACGCATCGGCCTCGACATCTATCGCAAGAATCCGAAGATCGTGATGGCGATCATCGAAGCCGGGTTTCACCCGAACTGCGGCGGCCGCGGCGCGCCGGAGCCCGAGTGCGCCGACATGACGAAACTCGGCTCGGGCATCTATCGGTCGGAGGACGGCGGCGAAACATGGACGTTTCTGAACCGCTACAACAACCGGCCGTTCTACTACAGCCAGATCCGCATCAACCCGTCGGATGATCAGCGCGTCTACGTGCTCACGACGAGCTTCCAATGGTCCACCGACGGCGGCAAGACGTTCAGCCAGGCGCAGGCGCCGTTCGGGCCGAACTACGACCACCACGCGATGTGGATCGATCCGAGCCGCAAAGACACGTTCTATCTGGGCAAGGACAAGGGCCTGACGCTCACGTACGACCACGGCGGGTCGTTTGTCTTTTTCGACAATCTGCCGATCGCGCAGTTCTACCACGTGACGTACGACTCGCGCGATCCGTACGCCATCTACGGCGGACTTCAGGACAACGGCTCGATTGCGACGACGAGCTTCACGCGCGACGTGCTCGGCATTCGCAACGACGCGGCCTGGAAGATGCATTGGGACGACGGTCAGTACACGGTCGTGGATCCGACCGACTGGCGCACGGTCTACTCGGAGGGCACGCAGGGCACGTTCCGTGTGATCGATCCGATCGGCCGCACCGATACCTCCCGGCGCGCCCTGCCGGCGAACATCACCAATTTCCAGGCGGCCACCGGCGTGGCGCCCGACGCACCGACGGCGCCGAGCGTGTTGCGCTTCAACTGGACGACACCGTTCATCCTGTCGCCACACGACCCGAAGGTGCTCTACTACGGCGCGCAGTACGTGCTGAAGACGACCGACAAGGGCGAGACCTGGACCATCGTCAGCCCCGATCTCTCGAAGAACGATCCGGCGAAGAACCAGAAAGGCACGGGCGGCTTGACGCCGGACGACACGGGCGCCGAACGCTACGCGACGGTGTACAGCTTGTCGGAGTCGCCCATCACCGAAGGCGTGATCTGGGCGGGCACTGACGACGGCAATGTGTGGCTCACGCGCGACGCGGGCGCGCACTGGACGGAAGTGGACGCGACGATTCCGGAGGTGCCGCGCGGCAGTTGGGTGAGCCGTATCGCGGCGTCGGCGGCCGACGCAAACACCGCGTACGTCGCATTCGACAATCACCGCAGCGACGATCGCCGGCCGTGGTTGTTCCGCACGACCGATGGCGGCAAGACGTGGGCGAAGCTCTCGAGCGGTCTGCCCGCCAATCAACCTGTTTACGTCGTCGCCGAAGACGACAAGAACCCGAATCTGCTGTTCGTGGGGACGGAAGGCGGCGTGCACGTGTCGCTCGATCGCGGCAAGACCTGGGCGCCGATGACGAACGGGCTGCCGGTCGTGGCGGTGTACGACATTCAGATTCAGCCACGCGATCGCGACGTCATCATCGGCACGCACGGCCGCGGCATCTACGTGCTCGACGACGTGACTGCGCTCGAGCAGTGGACGCCGGCGGTGGCGGCCGAGCCCGTGCACGTGTTTGCCGAGCGGCGCGCAACGCTATGGGTGGACATGAGCCGGAGCGGCCAGATGGGCGACAACACCTGGGCGGGCGAGAACCCGCCTGATGTCGCGCCGGTGAACTTCCAGCAGCGCGACCGCGCCCGGCTGGTCAACACGCCGGTCATCGCCTTCTCGATGGGACCGAACGCGCGCGGCGCCGCGACGCTCAAGATCACCGCGCCCGATGGCCAGTCGCGCGATATCGAGATC
>JAKALV010000187.1 GCA_021824055.1 Acidobacteriota bacterium | reverse complement strand
GTGGCAATGAAAGCAGGCGGCGACGTCCTCCACCAGATATTGTCCGCGGGCGAGCCGGGCGTCGGTTCGTTCAAAGGTGCGATTGGTGACCGCCCGGGCATCCGGCCCGAGGACGACCTGCCAGCCGACCGCAGTGATGGCCCCGAGGACCAGCAACACCAGTAGCGCAAGAATCCCCAGCAAGATTTTTTTCATGCCGCGCATCCTAGCATGCCGAACCGTCCATGGTGCAGGGCCGTATCATTGCCCGAGGAGTTCCCCAATGTCCCTGTCCAGCCGCTCCGTTCCCCAAGGCCGCATGGGCCGCCGCCTGACCGCCGCCGGCCTGTTGATGGCCGCCACCGCAACCCTGGGCGCCTGCAATCTGCAGATTTCCAGTCAGGCCGAAGGCCGGAGCGAGTGGAAGAAGGACTACACGCTGACGCCCGGCGGCACGCTGGAGATTCTCAACACCAACGGCGTGATCGAAGTGGACGCGGCGGAAGGCACCAAGGTCAGCATCACCGCCGAACGCATCGCCAAGGCCTACACGGATGCCGAGGCGAAGCAGGCCGCCGAGGCGATCGAGATCCGGGAAACGGTCAGCGGCAGCAGCATTACGCTCGACGCGAAGGTCGCGAACACCGGCCTGTTTGGCGGCAACCGGGAAGTGCGGTTCCACGTGCGGGCGCCGAAGGGCACGCTGCTCAAGCTGTCGAACACCAACGGCAACATCGACGTCCGCGACATGACCGGACAATTGCAGCTCGCCACCACCAACGGCCGGATCCGTGGCGTCAACCTCGAGGGCAGCACGCGCGCCGAAACGACCAATGGCGTGGTCGATCTCGACTATGCGGCGCTCGGCGACAATGGCGTCACGGCGGAAACCACGAACGGGCGGGTGGTGGTCACGGTACCGAAGACCGTGAAGGCACGCGTGAGCGCGCGCGTGACCAATGGCGGCATCACCACAGAGGGCCTGCCGCTTGAGATGACCGAGAACTCGCGCCGGCGGCTGACGGCCACGCTCAACGGCGGCGGTCCCGAGATCCGGGTGGAAACGACGAACGGCGGCGTGACGATTCGCGGGAAGTAAGAACAGTTCAAGAGCGTTTCACCATGAAGTTCCATGAAGCTCCATGGAGCTGCACACCGTGGGGCCTGGCGGCCGCCTCCCCTGGCCTGAGCCTGTCGAAGTCGGCGGCCGGCCGAGATGAGCAACGGCGAGAACGAGAGAGCCCACGCAATCAAGAGGCTCTCTCCTTCTCGCCGTTGCTCATCTCGGCTTGCCCGGCGTAGCCGGGCCACCAGGCCCCGCGTCTACAATCTCCGCGTACTCCGCGCCTCCGCGCGCGTTGGTCTTGATCTTCTCCATGGCTCTCCATGGACCTTCATGTTGAGGCTGTTGAACTAGCGCAGGCGCTTGCGGATGGCGGCGAGCATCTTCGTCAACACCGAGCCGGGACCGCATTCCACGAATTCGGGCTCGGGTTGTTTCAGCAAGTACAGCATCGACTGCAGCCACTGCACCGAGTTGCCAATCTGCTCGGACAATGTCTGGCGCACCATGTCGGCCTGATACGGGCGCCCGCTGACGTTGGCGACGACCGGGATCTCCGGCGCGAGGAACGTAAAGCCTTGCAGAAACGTGTCAAACGCCCGCTGCGGCTCGCGCATGTAGCGTGAATGGAACGGCGCACTCACGTTGAGCGGAATATAGGCGCGGACACCGGCCGCCTCGAAAAGCGGCTGCACCGATTCCAGATCCGGTTTCGGGCCGGCGATGACGGTCTGATCAAACGAGTTGAAGTTCGCCACATCCACCTGACGGCCCGCGTCCGATCCGGCGAGCACTTCCTGGATCTTCGACGGATCCATGCCGATCACCGCCGCCATGCCGCCGCCGGTGACCTGCCCCATAAGCCGGCCGCGCTCCTGGACCATCTCGAGCCCGGTCGCGAAGTCAAAACAACCGGCCACCAGCAGCGCATCGTACTCGCCCAGGCTGTGTCCGGCCACAAAGGCCGGCACCGCCATGCCATCGTCGCGCTTCGCGCGGTAGGTCATCGCGTTCACGACATAGAGGGCCGGTTGCGTGAACTGGGTCAGCCCCAGTTCGCCGCGCGGATCGTCGACGCACAACTCACGAATCGAATAACCCAAGACGCGATCGGCGTCGGCCGTCCAATCGGCGTACCGATCGAACAACTCGGCGCCCATGCCCTTGGCCTGCGAACCCTGTCCCGGAAACAGACAAATCAACGACATATATCCCGGGACATACTATCGAAATGTCGAATGACGTGCTGGTAGCCGTCTTCAATGCCGACGACGGCGGTTTGGACGCCGCGGTGTGGACACGACTGCGCGAGTGGCTGCAGCCTGATGAACGCGAGCGCGCGGACAGTTACAAGGATATGGAAGCGCGCGCGTCGTTCCTTATTGGACGCGGCATGGCGAGGACGATGCTGTCGGAAGTGACGGGAGTGCCGCCGGCGGAGTGGCGATTCGTCGAAGGCGCGCATGGCCGGCCCGAAATCGCGGCGCCCGACACGCCGTATCACTTCAACCTGGCGCACAGTCATGGCGCGGTGGCGTGCATCGTCGGCCGCGACCGTGAAATCGGCGTGGACGTGGAGTTTCTTGACCGTCCGGCCGCGTCGCAGGACGTGGCGGCGCGCGTGTGCTCGCCCGACGAGCTCGCGGACATCCACGCCGCCAACGACGCGGAGCGGCAGGAGCGTTTTCTTGTGTACTGGACGCTCAAAGAGGCATATCTCAAGGCGCGCGGTCTCGGCATCTCCGTGCACCTGGCCGACGTGGCCTTCTCGCTCGCAACCGGGCAGCCGCAGTTTGCGCCGCGAGGCAGCCTGGCGGATGCGGACACGCGATGGACGTTCCAGCTGGCGCAACCCGGCCCGCAGCATCTGATGGCCGTCGCCGTCGACACGCGCGGCGGCAGCCAGCCGAACATCCGCTTCCAGCGGTTTGCCAACAACCGCTTTCCGCTCGCATGAAGCTCTTCGCCATCAGCGACCTGCACCTGTCGCAAAAAGAGAATCGCGAAGCGCTGGAGGCGTTCGGCGCCGGCACCGAGCGCCGGTTCGATGAAGACTGGCTGATCGTGGCCGGCGACGTGGGCGAGCGCGTGGAACACCTGCAGTTCGCGCTCGCGATCCTGACGCGCCGGTTTCAGCGCGTGATCTGGACGCCGGGCAACCACGACCTCTGGTGCCCGGCCGGCGCCACGGACCGCACGCGTGGACAGGCCCGATACGACGAGCTCGTGGACATCTGCCGGAACGCCGGCGTGCTGACGCCGGAAGATCCATATGAGCGATGGCCTGGCCTGAGCGACGTCGAAGGCGCCGACGCTGACCAGCGGCCGATCTACATCGCGCCGCTCTTTCTGCTGTTCGACTACAGTTTTCGTCCGGCGGATGTGCCCCGCGAGGCGGCGGTGGCCTGGGCGAGAGCCTCAGGCGTGGCGGCGAGCGACGAGACGCTGCTCAACCCGGATCCATGGCCGTCGCGCGAAGCGTGGTGCCACGCGCGCTGCGATCTCACGGAACGCCGGCTTGCGGCGCTCCCGCCGGAGGCGCGGACGATTCTGGTCAATCACTGGCCGCTGCGCTACGATCTCGCGCGGCCGCCGCGCATTCCGCGCTTTTCCATCTGGTCGGGCACGTCGCGCACGGAAGACTGGGGCCGGCGGTTCCGCGCGCGCACCGTCATCAGCGGGCACCTGCATCTGCGCACCACGCTCGCCCGCCACGGCGTCCGGTACGAGGAAGTGTCGCTCGGCTATCCGCGCGATTGGCGACGCGAGCGCGGACTGGCGTACTACCTGCGCGAGATCCTGCCGACCCCCGATGATCGCTTCGTGCCGCCGCACGATCCGTATCGCCGCGCGCCACCACTGCCGGAGACGCGCGGGTTGTACTAGAATGCCCCTTGAATGCGGAAGCTGAGAGTGCTCGTGCTGATGCACGACTACCTGGTGCCGCCGGCCGACGTGTCGAATCAGGACCCGCTGACGGCGCCATGGCGCACCGAGTACGACGTGCTGACCACCGTGCGCGACCAGCTCGAGCACGACGTGCACGTGCTCGGGGTCAAAGATGATCTGGCCGGCATCCGCCAGGCCAACGAAGAGTTCAAGCCGCACATCGCGTTCAACCTGCTCGAGGCTTTTCACGAAGTCGGCACGTTCGACCAGAACGTCGTCGCCTACCTCGAGCTGCTGCGGCTCGCTTACACGGGCTGCAACCCGCGCGGCATGCTGCTGGCGCGCGACAAGGCCCTGTCGAAGAAACTGCTGCACTACCACCGCATCCCGGTGCCGGAGTTCACGGTGGTGCGGATGGGCCGCAAGCCCCGGCTGCCGGCCCGATTCAAGTATCCGGTCATTGTGAAATCGCTGACGCAGGAAGCGTCGATCGGCATTTCCCAGGCGTCCGTGCTGGAGGACGAAGGCAAGCTGCGCGAACGGGTGCAGTTCATCCACGACTCGGTCAAGACGGACGCGATCATCGAGCAGTACATCGAGGGCCGGGAGCTCTACGTGGGCGTGCTCGGCAATCAGCGGCTGCAGGTCTTTCCCACGTGGGAAATGACGTTTGCGAACATGCCGGACGATCAACACCGCATCGCCACCGAACGCGTGAAGTGGAACGCGAAATACCAGAAGCGCATGGGCATCGCCACGGGCGAGGCCGCGCTGACGCCGGAGGTGTCGGATCGCGTCCACCACCTCTGCCGGCGCGTCTACCAGACGCTGGAGATGAGCGGCTACGCGCGCATCGATCTGCGGCTCGATGCTGAAGGGCGCCTTTACGTGCTCGAAGCCAATCCCAATCCGCAGATCGCCCGTAAGGAAGACTTTGCGGACGCGGCCGCCCGCGCGGGGGTCGACTACCCTTCTCTGCTCCAGCGCATCCTTAGTATTGGCATGCGCTGGGAACCGGAGCGCCTGGGGTAGAACGGATCGAAGCGAATCTGCCTATTGGTTATTTCATTGAACGCGGAACGCCGTCTCCCATTCATCTGGTGTCAGCGACAGAGAGATGTACTTCTTTCTGAGCTCGATCACGTGGCCGATGTATTCCGCTTTCGGAATCGTGCCGGCGCGGCGCTGGTCGCGTAGCCGGCGGATCTCAAACCGATAGAGACCGCTCAAGTAATCGCGGACCATGCGCGGATGCGTGTCGGGCCGCGGCAGGACGCCGTGGGCCTTCAGCAGTTCGCATAGCTCGTCGGGATAACGCCAGAGCTGATCGGACATCCATTTCCATTATCGCAAATAGAAACGGGGCCGATGGTCTCCCACCGCCCCCGCTCACCGAACCTCCCGAACCTCCCGAACCTCCCGAACCTCCCGTTCTACTTGGCACCGGCGAGGTACAACCCGTTGAACAGGAACTTGAACGTGCCGTGCGGCTGCGAGCGGAACGTGATCTCCGGCGCGAACAGATAGACCTTGCCCTGGCCCACCGTCGCGTCGATTACTTCCACGCCCTTGTCGAGATACGGCGCGCCCCACGCCCAGCCGCTGCGCAGCGGCGACGGCGAGTTGAACCACGCCACCGGCTTCACGCCTTTGGCCGCCGCGTCGGCGTCCAGCTTGAACACCGGGTTGTTGTCGAAGAACACATCGAGTTCCTTGTCGAAGCCGTGGGCGATCGGATCCGCGTTGTCGACCGACACGCGCAGCACGGAACCCGGCACGTAATACTTCTCGCCGCCAAGGCCCGCGAGCTGGTTGGACACCGGCAGGCCGTAGTACGCCGCCGCCGTCATGGCCACGTTGCCGATATAGATCGCCGTGCCGCCCGCGTTCACGAACTCCTTGACCTTCTCCATCGTCGCCGCCGTGACCTGGCCCTGGCGCCGCGCGAACTCTTCGGGGATGGGCTGGGGCGTGAAGCCTTCGCGTCCGCCCGCCGGCGCGCCGCCAACCGCGCCACCTGCGCCACCGCGTCCGCCACCGCCCGCGCCGCGTCCACCACCGGCAGCCGCCACGCCGGCGTTGTTGAACACCAGCACATCAAACTTCGCACCGAGGTTGCCCTTGTCGAGATCGGGCGGATAGACGACTTCGTACGGCAGCTCGAAGTTTTCGAAAATGAGCCGCGTCCAGCCCGAGGGCATGCCGCCCCCATAGGTATCGAAGAGCCCGACGCGCAGCGGCTTCAGGTGCTTCATCGCGCCGGTCGGCGCCGTGGCGGTCGATTCGAAGCTCACGCCGAGATCGGTCGCGGCCTTCTGCAGGATCGCGAGCGTCGTCGGCTTTGCGGCGACGTAGAACGTGCCGTTGCCCATCGGACCGTTGTCGAGCCAGGACACGTCGTTGCCGGCCTTCAACAGCCGCGTGATCACCGTGAAGCTGTCGTTGGCCTGATGCGTGAAGTAGTAGCCCACGGGGCTCGGCGACGCCTTGATCACGCCGGCCGGCACTTTCGCCAGTTCGGTGGTGATCGGCTGGAACGGCCCGT
>JAKALV010000186.1 GCA_021824055.1 Acidobacteriota bacterium | reverse complement strand
GCGCTCGTTCGCCACGCGGCCCAACCCGCGGACGGTCAGTCGCTCCCCGCGGGTCTCGATATATCCGGCGCCGAAGTTCGCGTTGTTGTCGCCCAACGCGCGGGCCACATCGTCAATCGTCAGGCCGTAGGCGTCGAGCCGGTTCGGATCGACGTCCACCTGAAACTGCTGAACCAGGCCGCCCCACACGCTGATGTCCGCGACACCGGGGATCGTGCGCAGGAGCGGTTTGATCGAGTACTCCTGCAGATTTTTCAGCTCGATCAGCGGAACGGAATCGGACTCCACCAGATACTGAAACACCTCGCCCATGGGCGTGCTCGCGGGACCGAGCGTCGGCCGGATGCCGTCGGGCAACGCCTCGGCGGCGTCCAGCATCCGCTGCTGCACCTGCGCCCTCGCGAAGTACAGATCGACGTCGTCGTCGAACGACACCGTCACCACGGAGATGCCGGCCTTCGAGATGGAGCGCACTTTGGTGGTGCGCGGCAGTCCCATCATCGCGGCTTCAACCGGGTAGCTGACCAGGTTCTCCACATCGATTGCAGACAAGCCAGGCGCGGAGGTCAGCACATCCACCTGGTTGGGCATCAGATCGGGAAACGCGTCAACGGTCAGGGTGGAGAACGCCCAGATGCCGGCGGCGACGAGCACGCACACCGAGGCAATCACGGCGACCCGAAAACGCAGGCTGGCGGCAATGAGGCGTTCAATCATGGGCGCGCACCCGCCTTACTCGCCCGCCGGCATCTTGCCGCGCGCGAACTGCGACTTGACGGCAAACGCCCCACCCGTCACGACCACATCGCCGGCCTTCAGCCCGCCGACGATGTGCGTGCGGCCGGCGGCGGTCGTGCCCGTCCTGACGTCGCGGCGCACGAATGTGGCGCCGCCCTTGCCATCCGGCCGGGCCACGAAGACGACGGGCCGCTCGTCCAGCAACTGCACGGCGTCCTGCGGCACCGCAATACCGGGCCGCCGCGGCGCCGTTTCGACACGCACGGTGACGAACGTCTCCGGCCGCAGCCGCCTGGTGGAATTGTCCACCGCGGCGCGCACCGTGATCAGGCGCGTCACGGGATCGACGACGCCGCTCACGCGCAAGATGCGCGCGTCCACATCCCGATCGCCCGCGGCCACAAACGATACGTGCTGCCCCGGCACGAGCCCGCGCGCCACGTTGTCGGACACGCCAAACTCCAGCCAGAGGTGGGCGGGATCCATCACGACGAGCGCGGGCGCGCCCGCCTCGACGACCGCGCCGACGACGATCTCGCGCGCAACCACCAGACCGCGGATCGGCGACGTCAGGTGAATCTGCCCCGTTGCGTCATCGACCTCCAGGGTGGCCAGCGAAGCCCGCGCCTGATCCACGGACGCCCGACTCTGCGCGACGCCGGCTTCGGCAGCGGCTTCGTCCGTGCGCGCGCGTTCGACATCCTGCGCGGCCGCGGCCTTCAGCGCGAGCAGGCGTTCGGCGCGTTCCCGGACCGCGCGGGCGTATCGCCGCACGGCTTCCCGCTCGGTCAGCTCGGCTTTCGCGCGAGCCAGGCCGGCCTTCCGATCCGACGCGTCTTCACTCTGCAGGACGACCAGCACCTGCCCGCGGGACACGGCATCGCCGGGATTGGCGCGCACCGACACCACGCGGCCGCGGACGGAGGTCGTGAGGCGCGCGGCATGATCGTCATCGGGCACGAGCCGCCCCGGCAACTCGACAAAGTCAGCGACGGGCGTTGCTGACACCACGGACCACTGCACGCCACCGTGCGCAATCTGCTCGGCGGTCAACGTCACGTCGGCCGGTGTGCCGGCCGAAACCGCCTCGGTGTCTTCCGGCGGCACCGCCCGGCCGCAGCCAGCCGCCATCGTCAAGACCAGAAGAACGAACCACCGAGTCATCGCACACCTCCGTCGTGCGCCGGGCCCGCCGGCGCCGCGGCTGGTCCGAGTCGCGCGGCCACCCGCGGGTCGTACCCGGCGGCGATGCCGAGTGCAAAGCGGCTCTCGCCCGCAGCGGCGAGCATGCGGGCCACGATCAGCCGGGCGTCGGCGAGCGCGCGCGATGCGTCAAGCACCTGCAGCAACGACGCCGCCCCCTCCCGGTACGCGCCCAGCGCAATCTGTCGCGACTCTTCGGCTCGACGAACGAAGGCCGGCTCCAGCGCGGCGACCTTGGCCGCGAGGCGCACGGCGGATTGATATGCCGCGTCCACCTCGCTGGAAACGCTGCGTTCGAGCCACCGCACTTCCGCGGTCGCAGCGAGGCGCTCGCCCGTGGCGCGTTCGATCTCGCCGCGGTTTCTGTCGAACAGCGGAATCGTCATGCTCAAGCCGGCGACGACCACGGTGTCGCCGGCGACGCGCTTGAGGCCGAACGACGCACCAAGCTGGCGGACCGCGAGCGCGTGCTCCACATCGATGGCGCTGGCGGCGGCATCGGCCCTGGCGCGGGCGCCGATCAGTTCCGGCCGCTGAGCGAGCGCGTGCGCGGCGAAGTCCGCGAATGGTGTCGGCGGCGCGCCGAACTGGGCGGCGTCGGGCAACGCCACGCGCAGCGCGCCGGGCGGCGGAGCGTTCGCGCCGAGCCACTGGCACAGTGCGGCTTGTGCGCGGAGCCATTCAACGTCGGCCATCGTCATGTCCGCGTCGGCGCGATCGCGCTCGACCTCGGCGCGAATCACGTCACCCTCCGGGCTCGCGCCTTCGGAGACACGCGCGCGGAGGTACTCCACCAGCTGCTGCGCGGCGGCGCGGTTTTCGCGCATGGCATCACGGGCGGCCTGCGCGAGGGCCGCGCGATAGAACGCCTGCGCCGTCCGCACCGCGACGTCCCGCTCCGTGCCGGCCATATCGGCCGCCGCAGCTCGCGCGTCGGCACTGGCGCGGGCGATTCTGGAGGAACGTTGCAGAAACGGCTCGACCGGCAACGTGGCATAGGCCGAGATCTCGTGACCCTCCGACCAATACGTGCCGACCGGATTGGGTAGCGCCGCCGCGGTGCGCTGACTGCCCGCGCTGGCCGTCACGCGCGCGCGGGCGGCGTCCACAAGCGGGTTCTCCGCGAGCGCCGCCGCCAGGGCCGCATCAAGCGTGATGCTCAGCGGCGCCGCCGGAGACGGCGGCGGCACCGCTTGCGCCTCCAGGTTCGTGCCGACGATGGTGATGCCGGCACCGGCGAACAACAGCAAGCGACAAATGGATCTGCACACGATCAAGACCTCCGTGACAACGAAACGGCGCGTTCCCCGCCGCTCGGCGCGACGGGGTCTCTTTTTGGTTGATTGAAGCGGGTGAATCCGGCTACGCGACGCGTGGGGGATGATCGGGAACGTCGGACAAGGACCGGAGCGGGGCGGCGATCGGGGCGTCAGGGGCCGGCAAAGCCGGCGCCAGACGCGGCACCATCACAGCCGCGGTGCGCAGAACCGCGCCACCGGTACAGAAAACGCATGCGCTCGTGGCGTGGCAGCAACTGGCGGAGGCTGATGCTGATTCGCAGCCGTCGGGGCAGACGAACGTATCGGCCACCGCCAACGCGGCGAAGACCACGAGCAGACACGCGGCGAGCCGCTTGCGCAAGAAGCCATTATGTCCCAGTTGCCCCTCTAACCGCGCTCAGAGAATGAGCTGCTTGATGCGCACGAGGTACGCCAGCACTTCGGCCACCGCGCCGAACAGGTCCGGCGGGATGTAGTCGCCGACCTCGGCGTTGGCGTGCAGCGCGCGCGCGAGCGGCGGGTTCTCCATGATCGGCACGCTGTGGTCGCGCGCGGCGGCGCGGATCTTGAGCGCCATCGCGTCCTGGCCCTTGGCGACCACGCGCGGCGCGGCCATGGCGCCGCGCTTGTATTCCAGCGCGACGGCATAGTGCGTGGGGTTGGTGATCACCACCGACGCGGTCTTCACCGCGGAGAGCATGCGTCGGCGCGACATCTCGAACTGAATGCGGCGCACGCGATTCTTGATTTCAGGATTGCCTTCCGACAGCTTCGCTTCGTCTTTCACTTCCTGCTTCGTCATCTTCAACTGCTGCATGAGCTTGTACCGCTGCATGCCGTAATCCACGAGGCCGAGCGCGGCCATCGCGAGACCCGCGCGCCACAGAAGTCCCCACAGATGATCCCAGGCCGCCGCGGCCGCCTGCCAGGACGCCATCCCGGTCAGGCGCGGCGCCTCGTCGAACAACGCGATGACGGCGCGATACCCCAGCACCGCCACGACGGTCACGGCCACCGTCGACCGCACGAGCTCGAACCCCGCCTGCGTCCAGCCCAGCCGCTTGATGCCGTTGCCGGGCGACAGGCGGTCCCACTTGATCTCGAGCGCGTCCTTGGCGAACACGAGGCCGTGCTGCGCCACCTGCGCGGCCACCGCCATGCCCGCGGCAACCATCGCGAGCGGCGCGACGGTCAACGCGAACAGCACGCCGTCGGCGCGCACG
Source organism: Acidobacteriota bacterium (assembly GCA_021824055.1). Lineage (GTDB taxonomy): Bacteria > Acidobacteriota > Vicinamibacteria > Vicinamibacterales > SCN-69-37 > SCUN01. The sequence continues at coordinate 2,051 of JAKALV010000186.1, read as the reverse complement.
AGCGTGGCCAGCGTCCCCGACGCCAGGTCCGCCCGCGCGTGGTCGCCCATGAATCGCAGGCCCGCCGCCAGCCGACCGGTCAGCGCATGCAGCGCGCCCGGCCCGAGCCAGGCCATCGCCAGCGTGCCGGCCACGAGCGCCGCGGCGGCCGCCAGGTCGCGGCTGCGCGCCACCTGGCCGCGTTCGCCGGCCTCTTTGAGCCGTTTCGCTGAAGGTTTCTCGGTCTTGTCGGCGCCGCCGGACATCGGTGATTACCGGAACGCGCGCGCGGTCTCGAGCGCGAGCTGCAACGCCGCCGGCACCATGTGCGTCAGGAGCGACGGGAGCGTGGTCGTGGTCACGGCCACCAGCAGCAGTCCGACCGGCACGCGCAACGGCGCGCCGAGCACCATGATGTTGAGCGACGGCGCGACCTTCGTCATCAGCCCCAGCACCACTTCCACGAGCAGCATGACGACGAGCATCGGCGCGGCGAGCCGCATGCCGTAGACGAACACGAACCCGAGCATGCGCGCCACCGATCCGGCGAGGCCCGGATCCAGGCCGCCGAGGCCCATCGGCACGCTCTGGTACGAGGCGACGAGCGCGCGCAGGAACGCATGATGGGCGTTGGTCGCGAAGCAGATGATGATCGTGAGGTTCGTGTAGATCGTGGCGAACTCGGTGTTGCGCACGCCGCTCACCGGATCCACCATCGCGCCGGCCGACATGCCGCTCTGGTAGCTGCCCAGTTCACCGGCGAATTCCGCCACGGCCGTCAGCGCCCGGATCGCCAGCCCGAGCGCCAGCCCGATCGCCGCCTCGCGTCCCAGCAGCGCGGTCAGCCCCGCGGCCGTCGCGACGTGCGGCATCGGCACGAGCGACGACAGCGTGAACGCCAGCAGCAACGCGAGTCCGGCGCGCACCTGCGGCGGCGCGAACCCGGCGCCGAAGAACGGCGCCGTCAGGATCACCATGCCCGGCCGCACCAGCAGCAGGCCGAAGAGGGCGAACGCGTCGGTCATCGGGCCAGTTCCGGCAGGCGTCGGATGAGTCCGATCGCGAAACCGCTGATGATGCGCAGCATCCACGGGAACGTCAGCGCGAACACGACGAAGATCGCGGCCGCGCGCGGAATGAACGCCAGCACGTTGTCCTGAATCGACGTGATCGTTTGAAAAATACTGACGAGCACGCCCGCGATCAGACCCGCCAGCAGCAGCGGCGCGGTGACGATGACGGCGGTTTCCACCGCCTGACGCATGACCCCGATGGCAACGGCTTCCGTCATGGCTCAGACGAAGCTCCGGACCAGCGAGCCGACCAGCAGGTTCCAGCCGTCGATCATGACGAACAGCAGCACCTTGAACGGCAGCGACACCATCGCCGGCGGCATCTGCAGCATGCCCATCGACAGCAGCGTGGTCGACACCACCAGGTCGATCAGCAAAAACGGCACGAACAGAAAGAAGCCCATCTGGAAGCCGGTCTTGAGTTCCGAGATGGCGAACGCGGGAATGACGATCGTCATCGGCAGGTCGTTCGGCGAGGCTGGCCGCGGGCGCTTGGCCAGTTCCACGAACAGCGCCAGATCCGTTTGACGCGTCTGCTTGAGCATGAACTCGCGCAGCGCCGGGGCGCCGCGCTCGAGCGCCTGCGTGACGTCGATCTTGCCGCTCAACACCGGCTGGATCGCGACGTCGTTCATCTTCGCCACGGTCGGTCCCATGATGAACATCGTCAGGAACAGCGCAAGCCCGACGAGCATCTGGTTGGAGGGCATTTCCTGCGTGCCCAGCGCCTGGCGCAGGAAGTGGAACACGATGATGATGCGCGTGAACGAGGTCATGATGACGAGCATCGCCGGCAGAAACGCCAGCAGCGTCATCAGGATCACCACTTGCAGCGGCGCGGACACGGTGCCGACGCCGTCGAGCTTCATGCTGAGCGTTTGCGGGGCCTGCGCGAGCGCCGTGGCCGGCGACGTCAGCACCAGCGCCAGCGTGAGCAGGCACCGCAGGCGGATGCGGCTCATAGGTTCGGCCTCGCGGCCGATTCTCCGCTTGCACGGG
>JAKALV010000185.1 GCA_021824055.1 Acidobacteriota bacterium | reverse complement strand
ACGTCCGACCGGGGCCGAACTGGCCATTCTTCAGGTGCTCTGGGAGCACGGGCCGTCCACGGTGCGCCGGGTTCACGAGTCGCTGGCAGGCAAAGTGGGCGAGCGCGTCACGGGCTACACCACTACCCTGAAGCTGATGCAGATCATGGCGGAGAAGGGCATCGTGAGCCGCGACGAGTCGGCCCGCACGCACATCTACGCCGCACGCGTGCCGCAGCAGCACACGCAGCGCCAGCTGGTCGGCGACCTGATCACGAAGGCCTTCGGCGGGTCGTCGGCCAGGCTCGTGATGCACGCGCTCAGCACGCACCCGGCCTCGAAGGAAGAACTCGCGGAAATTCGACGTCTGATCGAACACCACCGCCCGGGCAGGGACAAGGAAGAGGAGCGAAAGAAATGACTGTCATCGCCGCAATCTCGTTGCTGCATTTCCTCTGGCAAGGCGCGCTCATCGGCGGCGCGGCGTGGATCGCGATGAAGATCGCGCGCTCGGCATCTGCGCGGTACGCCATCGGCGTGGGCGCGTTGCTGCTCATGGCGATGGCTCCGGTCGCGACGGCGGTGTGGGTCAGAGACACAGCAGTCCAGGGTCCTGAGTCCAGGGTCCAGGGTCCGACGGCGTTCAGGGCCGAAGGTCCAGAGTTCAGCGTCCCGGCTTCTACGAAGTTGGTCCCGGACCCTGGACCCCGGACCCTGGGCCCCGGACCTAGCCGGACCCTGGACCCTGGACGCTGGACCCTGGACCACCTGCGCCGGTCCGTCCGTGTGTCGCCGACCCTCGCGAATTGGCTGCTGGGTTCGTGGCTGTTGGGTGTGGGTTTGCTGTCAGTGAGATTGTCGTTTGGCTGGTGGACGGTCCGACGTCTCACGCGCACGGCCGTGCGAGAGCCGGGGCGCGAGATTCTGTCGAACGCCGAGCGGCTCATCGCCGCCCTGAACATCAGCGGCGCCGTGACGGTGCTCGAGTCGGCGCTCGTGCCGGTGCCGACGGCGATGGGTTGGCTGAAGCCGGTCGTGCTGCTGCCGGTGCAGGCCATGTCGGGGTTGTCGATGGCGCAGATCGACGCGCTCGTGGCGCACGAACTCGCGCACATCAAGCGTCATGACTACCTTGTCAATCTGTTCCAGTCCGCGATTGAGACGCTGCTGTTCTATCACCCCGCGGTGTGGCTCATCTCGCGCCGCGTGCGTCACGAGCGCGAGCTCTGCTGCGACGATCTGGCGATCGCGGCCTGCGGTGATGATCGCCTGACCTACGCGTCCGCGCTCGCGGACCTCGAGTCGATGCGGCAGGTGCCCGCGCCGATGCTCGCGGCCAACGGCGGTTCACTGCTCACGCGCATGAAGCGCATCCTCGGCAACGATGAAGCGGCAGTGACGACGAGCCGCACGAACTGGACGGCCGGCGTCGCCATTCTCCTCACCGCCCTGATTCTCGTGCCCGTGAACGTTGCCACGACGCGCGCCACCGAGCAGACGCCGGCGGCTCGAGGCGTAAAGGATGGCGTGAGCGGTGGCGCGACGGCGGCGATCACACGCGGCGTGGTTGGCGGAGTGGCCAGCGGCGTTGTCGGCGGCACTGCCAACGGCGTGAAGGGCAGCGTTACGGGTGGAGTTGCCGGAGGCATTGCTGGTGGCCTGCCGTCGGGCATCGTGGGCGGCGTGGAAGCGGGTGCAACCAGCGGCGCGAAGCGCGAAGTTGCAGCGGCGCCTGTGTCGCAGCAGCCGGTTCGCGTCGGCGGCAACATCGCCCCGCCGGAACGCATCAAGTATGTCCAGCCGGCCTATCCACAAGCGGCGAAGGATGCCCACGTGTCAGGGATTGTGATCGCGGAGATCGTGGTTGGCGAGGATGGCAGGGTCTCGGATGCCAGGATCCTTCGGTCGATTGCTCTGTTGGATGACGCCGCGCTCGATGCCGTGAAACAGTGGCGCTATACGCCGACCATGCTCAATGGGCAGCCGGTGCCCGTCATCATAACGGTCACCGTCAACTTTAAGTTGGCGGATACGGTGGTCGGCAACGCTCTGGAGCTGAAGAGCACGGCAGACGTCTCCGTCACCGCTCTGCAGGATGAGCCGGTGTCGTGGAACGGCCGGGAAGTTCTGAAGATCGGCGGCACGGTGAAGTCGCCGGAGCGCGTCCGTTACGTCGCGCCCGTCTATCCTCAGGACGCTCAAGCCGCGCACGTCACCCGCATCGTCATCATCCAGGCAGTGATCGACGAAACAGGCCACGTGGTCGCGACCAAGGTCCTTCGCAGCATCGCGCTGCTCGACCAGGCCGCGATCGATGCGGTCTCGCAATGGGTATACACGCCTACCCTCGTGAATGGCGTGGCTGTTCCTGTCGTGATGACCGTGACAGTGAACTTCACGGTGCAAAGTCAGAAGTGAAGAAGGCAAGACGTCGGAAACTTCCCATTTCTTGCCTTCTGACCTTCAGCTTGCTAACCGAAGTCTGCTTGCCCGCCGAAGTTCACGCCCTATCCCGCGTCGGGTAGCCCTGAGTTAACATCATGCTATGGCACTCGTGCCGACGAAGACCCGACCGCTCGCGGGCATGCGGTGGTCGATGGAGTCATCCGAAGACCATCAGCGCCGGCACGACCCCGGGCAGGTTCGCCATTGGCTGTCGCAGCCGTTCTCCGCGCGGCTGGCACAGGCTGAGAGTTATCGCGTGCGGGTGCTCGGCGCGGGACCTTACAAGCTTCCACGCACCTTCAGATTGCTGCCGTCGGTTGTCCAATCGAAGGACGCGTGACGTATGACCGGGCGGCGGCCGTTCACCGAGCCGTTCGGGCAGTTTTGTGCGGCCCTCAATCGCTTCAATGTCGACTACATCGTCATTGGCAGTGAGGCCGTCGCGTTCCACGGCGTCCCCCGGTTCAGTCTCGACTTCGACATCCTCGTTCGGCCCACATCCGTGAACCTATTCCGCGTCAAGGCCGCGCTCGACGTCTCGGGCGTCGATGATCTTGCGGAGCTTGATCCGGAAATCTGGGCGAAGAGCCGCGCGCTCGTCCGCATCGGCGATGCGCCGTTTCAGATCGACATTCTTCTGCAGATCAGCGGCGTCGACTACAATGCCGCGGCGGCTGACGCCGTGAATGGCGCATACGGTGACGTTCCCGTTCGATTCCTCGGCCGCAAGGCGCTGATCACGAACAAGAAGGCTGCCGGGCGACCGAAGGATCTCGCCGACCTGGACATGCTCACGTCGGATGATCCGGACGAACTCCGAAAGTAGAACGTCGCTGCCTACGTCAACTCAAGTGTCCGTAGGGAATAGTTGGGCAGTTGGGCAGTGAGGTTCATTGCCCCATTGCCCCACTGCCTCACTGCCTCACTTGTAGTTGTCTATGCCAGTGTCGGGTGACGGTCCTTCCACTCCGTCGCCTGCTCGAACGCCATCGCCACGCGCGCCATCGTGCCCTCGTCGTAGAGGCGGCCGGTGAGCATGATGATCTGCGGCGAGTTGTTGACGATGCCGCATTTGATGGCCATCGCGGGCTGGCCGGTGAGGTTGGTCGTTGATAGCGTGGCGTCGCTGCCGGCGCTGATCAGCACGTGATACCGGTTCATGAGCGCGTCGAACTGACGCATCAGAATCACGCGCGCGCGGTTGGCCTGGATGTACTCAACCGCCGGAATGAAGCGCGCGGTCTTGAACGTGTTCGGCCAGGTGCTCTTTGACTGTCCCGTGTGCAGCAGGTCCACTTCGCCCGAGCGCGTGATGGCGTCGAACGAAGCCGCGGCCTCCGCATCCAGAATGAACCCGAGCGTGTTCGTGATCGAGATGTCCGGCAGCTCCACCGGCTCAAGCTTGGCGCCGAGCTTCCGATAGGTCGCAAGCACGTTGTCGAAATTCTTCCGGCGCTCGGCCTGCTGCTCCGGCGTGAAACCACGGCCGCCACGACCACCGCCACGACCCGCGCCCGCGGCCCGTCCCGCCGTAGCCCCCGCCGCAGGCGGGGGCGAAGGCGGATCGAACTCATTCTTCACGTACCCGATCTTGATCCCCGCCAGCGGCAACGTCGGATTCCACGTCAATGCCGCGTCCGCGACCGTGCCGTCCTTCTTGTCGGGTCCGTAAATGACGTTGAGCACAAGAATCGCGTCTTCCACGTAGCGGCACATCGGACCGAGCTTGTCCATGGTGTTGGACAACGCCATCGCGCCGTAGCGGCTGACGCGCCCGTACGTGGGACGCAGACCCACCACGCCATTGACGCTCGACGGAGAAATGATCGATCCGCGCGTTTCCGTGCCGATCGCAAACCCGACGCAGCCGGCCGCCGTGGCCGAGCCCGGGCCCGCCGACGAGCCGCTCGATCCGCCGCCGTTCCACGGATTCTTCGTCTGGCCGCCGAACCACATGTCGCCCTGCGCGAGCGCGCCGAGCGCCAGCTTGGCCACGAGCACCGCGCCCGCGTCGGTCAGGCGATCGACGACGCTGGCGTTGTAGTCGAAGACTTGCTGCATGTAGGGCTCGCCGCCCCACGTGGTCCTGATGCCCTTGGTCGCGAGCAGGTCCTTGCCGCCCCACGGAATGCCGTGCAGCGGACCTTTGTACTTGCCGGCCTTGATTTCCGCGTCGGCCTTCGCGGCCTGCTGCAGCGCCAAATCCTCGGTGAGCGTGACGTAGAAATTCAGCTGCGGCTGGTAGCGCTTGAGCCGCGCGAGGTACATCTTCGTGAGCTCGGTCGATGTGACCAGCTTGCGTTCGATCAGCGCCGCCAGATGCGTCACGGGCCAGAACGCGACGTCCTCGAGATTGGCCGGCCGCTTCAGCGTCAGCGGTGGCTTTGTGTACCGGAGGCGCGCGCCCGGCGTGGCCGGGCCCTTCGGTTCCTGGCCCGGCAGCGACGGCTTGAACATGATCGCGGGATCGATGTCCGGCGTGATCTTGATATCGCGCAGCCGCGCGTACGTCGTCAGATTGCGATTGAGGCCGTTCGCCATCGCGGCTTCATCTTCCGAATGGAAGTCGAGCCCCGGGATCTTCTCCGCGCACTCGATCGTGTCCGGCGTGATCGGCCCGGCGGCCGCCGGCGGCCCCTGCTGCGCAAACGTCTTCGTGGCCATCGCGCCAGCTACGGCCACCGGCACCGTCTTCAGAAACTTCCGTCGCGTCTCATTGGACATCGCATTCTCCACGCACCCTGGAACTCTGGAAGCTTGGCCCCCTGGAACCTTGGCTATTTCTTCTCTTTGAATCCCGCCGGTATCGCCGTGTCTTCAGCCGAGACCGTCGTGTCAATCGACACGACCTCGTCGGAGGACGTGAATACCTTCGATCGCGCTTCGGTGGCCTTCGGCTTCGGTCCGAACTTGCCCGCGAGACGTCCCATGAGGCCGCCGCCGCTGGGCTTGTCCTGCGTGGACGCCGACGCCATGTCCTCGGGGCTCTTCACGGCGTAGAGCTCCATCGTGGTCGCCAGCGGCGTGCCCTGCAGTTTCTTGAGCTCGCCGGACATCTTGTCGGACAGTTCCTTGAACGACGGGTACGACGCGAGCAGCATGCTCATCTGCGCCGGATCCGCGCCGGCGACCATGTCGCCGTACACGGCTTTGTGGAACTTCAGGTCGAACTGCGTGATCTCGTCGAGCGCCGCGATCTTCGGCGCGATCCACATCGTGTCGATGAGCTCCATGCCGCCGCCGGCATCGAGCGTCTTGTCCTTCTCGTGCAGCGTGATCGTCACCACCACTTCGCGCGCGTTGTGACCGGCCACGGCTTTCGACTGACCGGTCTCTTTCACCGACACACTCACCTCATACTGCTTACCCGACTGCCGCGGATCGGTCGGCTGCTCCTGTGAAGACTTGGCGTCTTTTTCCGCCCGGGCCTGCGCGTCCTGCCACTGCTTGCGCAGCTCCGCGAACGTCGTCACGCGGTATTCCTTCTTGCGCATGTCGAGGTCGTACACCTTTTCTTCCGTCAGATCGATGATCCGGCCCGATTGCGCGGAGCCGCGCAGCTGCCGCGAGCCCTTGACGGCCGTCGTGCTGATCACGCCGTCCTTCGCGGCGTCGCCGGCGAAGCGGTTGATCAGACCGCCGAGCATGCCTTCGAGCTTGAAGCTGGTCTTGTGTTGAGTTTTGACGTCAGCGTGAATGAGCGGTGCGGTGGACAGCACCAGAGCCGTGGCGATGAGAAACGACGTTGTGCGATTCATGAGACCCTCCGGGTGGGGAAGCGAAGGTATTCTATGGCCAGTCATGCCACTTCGTATTGCCATCTGCCTCGCTGTGGTCACTCTTGGGGCGGGGTGGCTGGGAGCTACACCCGTGCAGAATTCCCCGGATGTCGTCTTTCGGCCGGCTGTTGGTGCCGGCGGCTACATTTACGTGTCCGGCATCACGCCGGCGGTGACGGCTGAGGACATCACCGCGCAAACCCGGTCGGTGCTTGCCCAGCTCAAGACGGTGCTCGAGGCCAACGGGTCCTCGATGGGGCAGTTGTGCAGCGTCCAGGTGTCGCTCAGGTCGGCGTCCGACTTCGC
>JAKALV010000184.1 GCA_021824055.1 Acidobacteriota bacterium | reverse complement strand
TGGCCTGACGGTCGGACCGATCGTGCGGCGCCCAATCGTCCTGCGCTTCCTCGATCCAGAAATACGGCCGTTGCCGCGGATCCATGCGGCGATCCACCTTGGTGATGTGATTCCGCTTGGCCTGCACGGTGGTCCGGATCCCTTTGATTTCGCCCTTCGGCACGTTGATGTTGAGGAACGTGCGGAACGGCAGGCCCTGCGCCAGCACGACCGCGGCGAGCTTGGCCGCAATTTCCGCGGCCGGAGCGAAATTCGATCCCGGCCGCTCGAGCGACACCGCGATGGCCGGATATCCGAGCAAGGCGCCCTCGAAGGCGCCCGCCACCGTGCCCGAGTACGTCACATCGTCACCGACGTTCAACCCGTGGTTGATGCCCGACACCACGAGGTCGGGCCGTTCCGTCATGACTTCGTCGATGGCGATGTTCACGCAATCGGTCGGCGTGCCGTCCACGGCGTAGACCTGCTCGCTCATCTTCTCGACGCGCAGCGGCCGCCGGAGCGTCAGCGCGTGTCCCACCGCGCTCGCCTCAGTTTGTGGCGCAACGACGATCACATCGCCGAGCGCGCGGAGCGCCGAAGCCAGCGCCGCAATACCCGGCGAGAAGTATCCATCATCATTGGTGACCAGAATTCGCGGCATGTAACCTGCTATTTAATCACGACCTCCGTGGAGACGCCGAACCGGCGGAAGTTCGAGTAGGTCGCGCGCCCGGTCACCGTTTCGCGCGGGCTCTTGACCGAATCGGCCATCTCCAGCGGCACCCACATCTTCAGCTTCTCGACATAGCCGAACGTCACGGAGATCTCGCCGCTGAAGTCTCGCGCGTCAAACTGCACGGCGGCTTTCATCACGCGGCCCGACGCCGGCTCCACCCAGAACCGGCCGGACACCGGCAGGTCGTCCGTGCCCGACTTCACGATCGTGGGACGGCCCGTTTCTTCGAACTCGATGACCACCGTCTCGACGCCGGCTACCTTGCCGGTGCCGCTCCGCCTGAATTTCGACCGCGATTGGTTGTCTGTCGCCAGAAACGTCAGTGGCATCGTGGGAGAGTTCACGTTGCGCGAGACCGTGCCGAGGTTGAAGCGCGCGCCTTCATCCGCGATCACCCGCGCCGCGTTCATCGGATTGCCCTTCGGATCCAGGAACAGCTTCTGCAACCGCTCGTCGCGATCGCGCACGGCGTGGCCGTCCACCGCGTAGACGTCACGAAACGTGACCCAGGCGTGACCGGTGCCGGCCGCCGCGATGACGTCGGACTTGAGCTCGCGCCGGCTGCCCGCCGGCGCCCCCACAAACCGGCCGGGGCTCATGTCCATGCGCATGTCCCTCCCCGTTTGCAGGTAGCGCTCTTCGGACACGACGCTCGAGAACGCTTTCTCGTAGTTCGCGAGATAGCCGGCGGCCCTCGTCAGGAGCACGTCAAGCGATGGCTCACTCCCCTTCTGTGCGGCCATCGGCACGGCAACCGCGACGGCGGCCATGACACCGAGGGTGGCCAGCCGCGTCATGCGCGGAGGAAGATCTTCCGGCGATACATGATCTCGAGCGGGATGTAGAGGACCACCAGAACGGCGAGCGCGAACGCGAGCGAAGTGTTCTTCGGACCGCCGAGACCGAGCGGCAGGAACCCGCGAGTGTAGATCCAGTTGTAGAGCGCGACGGGCGCGCCAGACGATGCGCCGACCTTGATCCAGAGGAGCGTCTTGACCATGAAGCCCGACAACACGAACAGCGCGAGCGGGTTCATGCCCATCACGACCAGCGGGCGCAGAAAGCGCCGGCGCCCCTGCACGTCAATCATCCAGTAACACGCCGCCAGGGCGATTGCCGCAAGGCCGCTCGTGAACAGCACGTACGAGCTCGTCCAGAGATTCTTGTTGATCGGAAAGCGCAGGTCCCACACGAGGCCGGCCGCGACCGCCGCGCCGCCGGCCGCGATGAAGAGCGCGGTCTTTTCGACCGGCGACCGCTTGCCGGTCAGCACCAGTCCGGCCGCGATCCCGGTGAGCGCCGTCGCAATGGCCGGCACCGTGCTGAGCAACCCTTCCGGATCCCACGTCTTCGATGACGACCAGAGATGCGCGGTGCCAATGACCGTGCGATCGATCCACGCGCCGAGATTTCCCGACGGCGTCAGGTCGCCGGCCACGCCGCCCGGCACCGGCACAAACGTCATCAGCGCCCAGTAGACCAGCAGCAGGATCGCCGCAATCGCCAGCACCGCCTGCAGCCGCGCCGCTTCGGCCACGTTCAAGAGTTGGCGGTAGATGAGCGCCGCAAACAGGTAACACAGCGAAAGACGGACGAGCACGCCGGGAATGCGCACGCGGCTGAGGTCGAAGCGCACGTAATACGCGAGCAGAAATCCGCAGGCAAAGATGATCGCCGCGCGCTTGAAGATCCCCGGCACGGACTGCAGGCCGCGTTTCGACAGCGTGAGCGACACGCCGAGAATGAAGACAAAGAACGGAAAAATCAGATCCGTCGGCGTCCATCCGTTCCACTCGGCGTGCTCGAGCGGCGCGTAGATATGGCCCCAGTCGCCGGGATCGTTGACGATGACCATGGCGGCGATGGTGAGACCGCGGAAGACGTCCAGGGACATCAGGCGGTTCGGAGCCGGCGTCTCGGTCATGTGGGTGCGGCCAGTATAATCAAGCCACTGTGCAACGCATCAACCAACGTGATGTACTGCTGGTGGGCTTGGGGCTACTGCTGATGTCGACTGGACAGCCTGACGCGCAATCGGCCGAGGGCATCACGGCCGTGCCAGGGATCAAGGTGGGCCACCACACGCTGACCGAGCGGCCGACCGGCTGCACGGTGATCCTGACGCCCCCCGACACGGTCGGCGCCGTCGATCAGCGCGGCGGTGCGCCCGGTACACGAGAGACCGACCTGCTGCGCCCCGAGAACACCGTCAGCGTCGTGCACGCGATCGTGCTGACCGGCGGCAGCGCCTTCGGACTCGCGACGGCCGACGGCGTCATGAAATACCTCGAGAGCCAGAAGATCGGGTTTCCGATCGCCGGCGGCTACGTACCGATCGTGCCGGCCGCCGTGCTCTTCGATCTGCCGGTCGGCGGACATCCGGAGATCCGGCCCGGCAGTGACTGCGGGTTCGCCGCGGCGTCGGCGGCAACCAGCGGCCCCGTGGCTGAGGGCTCAGTCGGCGCGGGCGCCGGAGCCACGGTCGGCAAGTCGATGGGTGCCGCCCGCGCGATGAAAGGCGGCATCGGCACCGCCTCGATCACGATGCCCGACGGGTTGATCGTCGGCGCCATCGCCGCCGTCAACGCGGTCGGCAGCGTCGTGGATCACCGCACGGGACGGCCGATCGCCGGCGTGCGCACGGCCGACGGCGCCGGCCTCGAGAATCCGATCGACCTGCTGTTGCGGGGCGCCTCGGGCGGCGGCCGCCTGCTCGAAAACACGACGATTGCCGTCGTCGCCACCAACGCAAGGCTGACGAAAGCCGAAGCGCTGAAGATGGCGCAGATGGCACAGGACGGCATGGCGCGTTCGATCATCCCGTCGCACGGCGTCTATGATGGCGACACAGTCTTCTCTCTGGCCACCGGATCCTTCGCCCCGCCCGCTGACGTCGGTCGCGTGGGCAGCCTGGCGGCTGAGGCGCTGAGCAATGCGATCGAGCGCGCGGTGACACTCGCCAAGGGCCTGCCCGGCTATCCGTCCGCATCGGATCTCGGATCGATCCGCTAGACTCACTTCGTGACGCCACTGCTCGCGGTTCTACTGCTCTACGCCCTCGTGCTCGTCGCCATCGGCGCGTGGATGGGCCGGCGCGTCACCGCCAGCAGCAGCTTCTTCGTCAGCGATCGCACGCTCAGCACCGGCATGCTGTTCTCGACCTTGCTGGCGGCCAACATTGGATCGGCGGCGACCGTCGGCGCCACGAGCCTCGCGTATCGCGAAGGCGCCGCGGCGTGGTGGTGGAGCGGCAGCGCCGGCATCGGCTCATTCGTGCTCGCGTTTGTGGTCGGACCGCGCATGTGGCAGTTCGCCAAGACGCACAACCTGATGACCGTCGGCGATTTTCTGGCGCATTGCTACGGCACGCGCGTGCGCTTGATCGGCGCGTCGGTGATCTGGCTGGGGAGTTTCGCCATTCTCGCCGGCCAGTTGATCGGCGCCGGCGAGGTACTGGCCGCGGCCGGCAATCTTTCGCGGCCCGCCGGGTGCTTTCTGGCCACGCTGGTCATGGCGGCGTACTTCGGCATCGGCGGACTGCGCAGCGCGGTGCCGGTCAACGTCGTGCAATTGATGATCAAGCTGGTGGGTTTTGCCGTCGCGGCGCCAATCGCTCTCGCGGCCGTGCACGGACTCGACGCCGCGATGGCCCTCCATCCGGCCCCGCACCAGTTCTGGACGAGTCGAGAACCGCTCGGCGGCTGGACGGCGCTCTTTCTGCTGGGCCCCGCCTTTGCGTTTTCGCCGGGGCTGCTACAAAAAGTGTATGGGGCGCGCGACGCAACGGTCGTCAGACGCGGCGTCGGCCTCAACGCAGTGGGCCTGATGGCCTTCGCGGTGTTCCCCGTGCTGCTCGGCTTCGCCGCGCGGGCGATGTTCCCCACGCTCGAGCGGGCTGACCAGGCGCTGCCGCTCCTGATGACCCGCGCGCTCCCCTTCTGGATCAGCGCGCTGGCGCTCGCCGCCGTGTTCTCCGCGGAGATGAGCGCCGGCGACGCCGTCGTCTTCATGCTGTCGACGTCGGGCGCCCGAGATTTCTATCGCGGGGTCTTGCGGCCGCTGGCCAGTGATCGTGAAGTGCTTCGGGCCGCGCGCGCGCTGGCCGTCGCGGCCTGCGCCGTCGGCTTCGGCCTCACCTTCGTGAGCAAGTCCGTGCTCGATTCGCTGAGCGTCTTTTACGGGGTGATCGGCGCCACGCTGTCGGCGCCCATCCTCGGCGCGCTGTTCTTCCGCGCAAATGCCGGGGCGGCGATGGCCTCGATGATTATTGGCGTCACCGCGTGGGCCGCTGCGCAGTATCTCGGCCTCGACTGGCTCAGGGTCGCTACCGGCATCCACTGGCTCAATCCCGCGTTTCTCGGGCTGATCACGAATCTTGCGGCGTACCTACTCGTGGCCCTTGCTTCCGGGCGTACGCGTACGCCGCCCCGAAGATCACAAAGATGATCGTCAGCGAGAGCCCCTGCGGGATCGTCCACGCGATCCAGTGCATCTGATGCGCGTACTCGGCGAACAGCTTCAGCGCCACCCACGTGATGATGACGAAGGCGCCGTCCACGAGCGGCGGGTACTTCTGCACGAGCACCATCAACTGCCCGACCACGAGCCGCATCGCGACGATGCCGAGGATGCCGCCGGAAAGCACGACCCAGACTTTCGGGGACATCGCGACGGCCACCAGAATGGAATCGATTGAAAACGCGAGGTTCATGACCTCGACGCGGACCACCGTCGCCCAGAAGGCCGACAGCCCGAACGCCGGCTTGGCCGGAGGCGGCATCGTGCGATCGGCGTGATCGCTGTGCCCAAAGAAATGCTGCCAGACCAGATACAGGAGATACGCGCCGCCCGCCGCCTTCACCCACAGCAGCCGGATCAGAAAGACCGCCAGTAGCGTGGCCACCACGCGAAATGCGAACGCGCCGAGCAGCCCGTAACTGAGCGCCTTCCGGCGATCGCGGTCCGGCAGGCCCAACACCATCACGGCCATGACGAGCGCGTTGTCGGCACTGAGCAAGCCTTCGAGCAGGATGAGGGTGCCGATCGTCGCAAAGTCGGCCGGTGTGGGGTGCATGTACATCCACTAATATCAGAGAAGCCGGTATGGAGTTCCAGGATTACTACGCGACGCTCGGAGTGCCCAAGACCGCCAGCGACGCGGAAATCAAGAAGGCGTATCGCAAGCTGGCCCGCCAGCTGCACCCGGATCTCAATCCCGGCAGCAAGACCGCCGAGGCCAAGTTCAAGGCGCTCAACGAAGCCAATGAAGTGCTGAGCGATCCGGCGAAGCGCCGCAAGTACGACGAGCTCGGGGCCAACTGGCGCGCCTACGAACAGCACGGCGCCCCGCCACCGGGTGGCGCGGGCTCTGGCGGCGGTCGCCGGCGAACACGGACCGTCACGCCCGACGACATGCGCGACATGTTTGGCGGTGGGGCCGGCGGCGGGAACGCTGATCCGTTCTCCGATTTCTTCCACACGTTTTTCGGCGGCGGATTCGGCGCCGAAACCGACCACCGCGCGGCCGGACGTTCCTCACGGGCCTTCAAGGGCCGCGACATCGAACAGCCCATCGAGCTCACGCTTGAAGAGGCGTTTCTCGGCACGACGCGCCGCCTGCAGATGGACCACGGCGGCGCGACGAAGACCGTCGACGTGCGCATTCCGGCCGGCATCCGCGAGGGATCGCGCATCAAGGTGGCGCGCGAAGGCGAGGCCGCACCGGGCGCCGGCGCGGAGCCGGGCGACTTATTCCTGGTGGTGCGGCTCGCGCCGCACCCACGCTACGACCGGCGCGGCAACGACCTGTACATCAAAGTGCCGGTGCCTGTGACCACGGCCGTGC
>JAKALV010000183.1 GCA_021824055.1 Acidobacteriota bacterium | reverse complement strand
ACGCATCCTGGCGGGCGTCCCGGCGTCGATGCCGGCACTGTTGCGCGCGCACGAGATCGGGACGCGCGTGGCCGCCGTCGGCTTTGACTGGGACCAGACCGAGGACGTGATCGACAAGGTGGACGAAGAAGTGCGCGAACTGCGCGAGGCGCTCGGCCAGGGCCGCGCGCGGGCGGAGGAGGAACTGGGCGATCTGCTGTTCTCGATCGCCAACCTGTCGCGCAAACTCGGCTTCGAGCCTGAGACGGCGCTTCGGAAGGCGAATGAGAAGTTCAGCCGCCGTTTTGCGCAGGTAGAAGCGTCACTGGAGCGCAAGGGCTCGTCGGTGCATCAAGCCTCGCAGCCCGACATGGAGACGGCCTGGCAGCAGGCGAAGCGCCAGCGACGACGTCCGCGCGTGAAGCGGTAGGCGGAGCGCCTTACTGCGGATCGTGAGACGTCGGCAACGGTGGCGGCGCCGGCACCGAGGGTTTGGCGCACGCGGCCGCGCCAGCCGCACACGACGGGCACGCGGCGCCGGACGAGGATGGCCGCATCGCCCGCACGAAGCGGCGCACCAGCACGGCGACCCCGGCAGCAGCGAAGACGGCGACGGCGGCATCTTGCAGGACCATGAATCTCTCTCCCTTCAGGATACGCCCAGGGCGCGAAGGCTCTGAAACACGATAAACGCGGACACCCAGGCAACGGTCGACATGTAGGCGAGCTGGAGCGCGGCGTACTTGAGCGCGCCGGTCTCGCGGCGCGTCACCGCCAACGTCGGCAGACACTGCATCGCCAGCACGAAGAACACCAGCGCACTGGCCGACGTGGCCGGCGTGAACACGGGCGAGCCGTTGTCGCGGGACATCTGACGAATCCGCACCATCACGCCCTCGTCCTTGGCGTCGATGTGTCTTCCGCCCCCACCGCCTGCCAGCACGGACATCGTTGAAACAAACACCTCGCGTGCGAGAAAACTCGTGAGCAGTCCAACGCTCAACTGCCAGTCGTACCCGAGCGGCCGAAACACCGGCTCGATCCCGCGGCCAAGGTGGCCGGCCAAGCTGCCTGCCTGCTGCGCCTTCGCCTGCACACGGTCGGCCTCCGACGTCAGCGCTTGCACCCGCTCGGCCGGCTGGCCCGGCTGGCTGGCTTCGGCGCGCAGCGCAGCCGCCGCCGGCACTGTCGCCACGCGCGGATATGCGCTCAGCCACCACATCACCACGCAGATGGCGACGATCACGGTCCCGGCCGTGCGAAGGAACGCGAATGCCTGATCCTTCGCCGTCAGCAGTGCCGTCCGCAGCGACGGTCGCTTGTACGTCGGCAGTTCGAGCACCATCGGCCGGGGCTTGCCGCGCATCACCGTGCGGCCAAAAAGCGCGGCGCTGCCGAAGGCCGCGCCAGCGCCGAGCACGTAGCACGCCGCAAACGCGAAGCCCGCGAGCGCCGGGCGGCTGGCAAACAGCATGGTGGTCAACAGCACGTACACGGGCAAACGCGCCGAACAGCTGATAAACGGCGTGACCATGATCGTGACCAGGCGGTCGCGGCGCGACGGAATCAGGCGCGAGCTCATGATGCCGGGCAAGGCGCATGCGTGCGCGGTGAGCAGCGGCACAAACGCGTGTCCCGGCAGACCGAATCGCCGGAAGAAGCGGTCGTTCACAAACGCCGCGCGCGCCAGATAGCCCGTGTCCTCGAGCAGGCTGATCAGGAAGAACAGGAGGCAAATCTGCGGCAGGAACACCAGTGTTCCGGCGATGCCACCGATGACGCCATCCGAAACGAGGGAGGCCACGGGGCCGGGCGGCAGAAACATCGACACCAGCCGCCCGAGTTGCGCAAACGTGTACTCGATCAACTGCATCGGCAGCGCGGCGAACGCGAACAGCGTCCAGAAGAGACCGCCCATGACGAGCAGGAAGACCAGAGTGCCCGCGACGGGATGCGTCAGCACCAGGTCGAGGCGCTCTGTCAGCGTGTCGGGGGCGGCCGGCAACGTACTGCCCCCGGCAGAAGCGACGACTTCGTCCGCCCATGCCGTCAGCGCCTCCAACCCGCTCGGCAGCGGCCGGCGCGGCTGGCGCTGGCCGGTCACCCGGTCAATGGCCTCCACCAGGGGTCCAATGCCCTCGCCCTTTGACGCGACCAGCGGAATGACCGGCACGCCCAGACGCTCGGACAACGCCGCGGTGCTGATCGTCAGACCGCGGCGCGCCGCGAGGTCCGTCATGTTGAGCGCCATCACGACCGGCAGCGGTCCGGCCAGCAACTCCCCCACGAGGATCAGGTTGCGGGAAAGATTGGTCGCGTCCGAAATGACCACGAGCACATCCGGTGCCGGCTCCGCGTGATCGCCGTGGAGCACGTCCCTGACGATTCGAGCCTCCGGCCCTTCGAAGTACAAACCGTAAAGCCCTGGCAGATCCACGATGTCCCAGTCCGACAGCCCCGCCCGGCGAAAGCGGCCCAACCGCATGCTGGTCGTCGTCCCAGGAAAATTCGACGTCTTCGCGCGTGCCCCGCAGAGGCGGTTGAACAGGGTGGTCTTGCCGGTATTGGGATTGCCAATCAGGGCCACGCGAAGCGTGCGCGTCACGACTGGGGCCGCCACAGCCAATGACGTCGCCATGATCAGACCGCGCCGCTCGGTTGGGGAATCACGAAGATCGCGCCCGCCAGGCTCCTGGACAGGCCGATGCGAGTGGATCGGACCTGGACGATGCAGGGGTCGCCGCGCTTGCAGAGACGGACGATCGAGAATGCAGTCAGCCCGAGGGCTCGCAGCAAGTCACGGGCTTCGGCGTCGATGGTGGCATCATGAAAACGCGCCGGGCGGCCAATCTCGAGGTCGCACAGGCGAATCGGCGTCACAGAACGGTTAGTCACAGCGATGTTGCGATCGTATCACTAAACTGAGACTGGTCGCATTATTCCGTCGTCCCCCCGGTTTCAACGTACGAAAGGCGCCACGAACGCCCGCCCGCCGTGCGCACGCTGACCCGGCGTCCATCCGTGTCAATGACGATGGCCCCGTCCAGATCGGTGCGAAATACCTCAACGCCCAGCCGCCGGTACCGGCTGAGCACGTCGGGCGCGGGATGTCCAAACGTGTTGCCGCGGCCGGCGCTCACAAACGCCGCGTGCGGCAGCCACCCGCGGAGCAATGCTGGAGACGACGACGTGCGGCTGCCGTGATGGGGCGCTCCCAGGAGCCGTAGCTTCGCCGCGCGATCCAGCGTCAGGGCGCCCTCGGCCGTCCGCTCGATATCGCCGGTCAGCAGCAGGCTGACCTCGCCGAACCGCACGCGCAGCACGATCGAGTCGTCATTCCGGTTGTCGGGTCGCTCCCAGTCGGGCGCGGGCGGGTTCAGCACTTCCACCAGGGCGCTGCCAACCTCGAACGTATGCCCTGACAGCAATCGCCGCCAGACCACGCCCTGCTGATGGGCGCCGGTTCGCAGGGCTTGCATGCGGGCATCGCCCGGCACCGGCACGCCTTCCCACACTTCGCGCGGTCGCAAGTCGCGCATCACGCTGGCGGCCCCGCCGGCGTGATCCACGTCGCCATGCGTGACGGCGAGCCAATCGAGGCGCCGAATGCCCAATGCCCACAGCGCGGGCTCGACCACGCGCGCCCCGACGTCGAATGACATGCCGCCCCCGCCCGCATCAAGGAGCAGCGATTGACCGGAGGGAAACTGGACGGCGATCGCCTGCCCCTGGCCCACGTCGAGCATCGACACGCGGAGCCACCCCGGGGGCGGCGCTGGCGCGAACCAGTTCGGCGACCAGAGAATGACCAGCAGACACGCCGCCGATGCTCCGGCCGCTCTCGGCCGCCATTGACGCGGCACTCGCGGCCACAGCGCCAGTGTCATGCTGGCGTAGTAGATCGCGGTCCAACCCCACCACACGGGCGGCGTTTGCCAGGACAACCAGGGCGCCACGTCCAGCAGGCCGGCGGACCTGACCAGCGCGGTCGCGCCGATGCGCGCCACTGCGGCCGCAATCTCCGCCAGCGTCGGCCACAGGCCCCCGACGATCACGACCACGGTGCCGGCCAGCTGTGTCGCGGCCATGGCGGGAATCGCGACGAAGTTCAGGACGAACCCCGCGATGCTGACGCGCGAAAACACCGCCGCGCTGATCGGCATCAGGGCAAGTTCCGCCGCCGCGGTGGCGGCCAACATGCTCAGCGCCGCGACCACGATGACGCCGCGCGCGCGCCACGCCCCACGATCGATCTGTCCAGCGATCACGAGAATGCCGAGCGTGGCGCCAAACGACAGCCACGCGCTCACATCAACAACCGCGAGCGGATCGAGCAGCGCCACGCCCAGCGCGGCCACGGCGAAGACGCGCAACGACGTTGCACACCACCCGACAATCTGCAGGGCAAGGACCACCGACGCGGCCGCCACGGCTCGGGACACGGACGCCTGGTCGCCGACCACGCCCCCATACGCCAACACAACCCCCAGGGTCAGCGCCGCAATCACGCGCGGTGAGCGGACGACCAGACGCAACGCCCACAGACACGTCATGACAACGATGGCGATGTTGCCGCCCGAGATGGCGATGACGTGATACGTCCCTGCCATCTGCAGACGCCGGATCGTCGCCTCGTCGAGGCCGGAGCGATCGCCGATGAGAATGGCGGTGACGATGCCGGCCGACTCCGGCGACACGCGTCCCACGGTCCGGCCGATGGCGGCGCGCACATGCGCGCGGACGCGGGCGGCCCACTCGGACCATGGGCGCCCCGGCGTGACCACGACGAGCGCCGCGCTCTTCACCGTGCCCGTCACGTCCAGCGGGCGGCGAAGCCGCTGCCATCGCTCGCTGGACGCACCCGGATTGCGCCAGACCTGCGGCCGTCGCGCCAGCACGGGTGCCGCGATGCGGCGTCCGCGCACCCACTGGCCCGCCGCCGGCGGCCCGAGCAGTCCACTGACAGCCACCTGCGCGCGCCCGCGCACGGCGCGCAAGGGACCGTGCTCACCGCCCACACCGACGTGGTCGACACGGATGGCGAGCCGCACACTGTCGACATCTGGCGCGGCGTCCTCGCTGAGAACACCGATGATCCACACCGGCGGCGCCGTGCGATCGTCGAGGACGGGGCCAAGCGCCTCGGTCAACGGCGCCTCGAGGACGGCGTCTCGAACCGCAGCGGCGTATCCGGCAAACAGGCAGGCGACCGCCGCGAGGAGCAGCGCATGGAGGTACCGGCGTCGGCAGACCGGCGCGACGGAGGCGACCGCTACGCCGGCGGCGAGCAGCAGCGCCGGAGAGGCATCAGCGACAACGCCGGCGATGATCGCCAGCAGGCATATGAGAGGCGCGGACATGCAGCGCGGCTCTCACGGTGCAGGGATGGGGCCAAGACCGCTCGCTGGGAACAGGCCCGCCTGCGCCGTGCCATCCGGCATTCTTTGCCACCGGCCGGCGCTTCAAATGTGGCAAATTTTGCGACTAGTCGTCGTCGCCCGCGTGCCGCGCGGCCTTCACCGCGGCGCGCCGCTTCTTCGCCGCGAGCCGGTCGAGCTTTGACGCCTTCGATACGCGGGTCTTGCGACGCGGACGGGGCCGGACCGCCGCCAGCTTCAGAAACGCCAGCAACCGCGCCCGCGCGGCTTCGCGGTTCTGTGCCTGCGTGCGGTAGGCCCGGCTGTCGATCATCAGGATGCCGTCGGCAGTCATGCGCTTCCCCGCCATGTGCGCGACACGCAATTTCATGTCGTCCGGCAGCGATGACGCCGCGACGTTGAAGTTCAGTTCGACGGCCGTGGCAACCTTGTTGACGTTTTGACCACCCGGACCGGAGGCCCGCACGAAACGCTCGGTCAATTCGGTGGGTTCGATCACGATTCCAGGCGCGATGACCATACGCATGGCAACACCTCGGACCCATTATCCTCCGTGCGCGCCTCGGCCGCACTCGTCGTCCCGTCAGGCCGGGTCGAACGCTGACGGCAAAGATGCGCTCCACGATGAAGGAAGTGAAGCGCTTCGACGACCGAGGCGGCGCGCGGCTGATCGCCGTCGGCACCGATCATCCGAGCTGGGGTGAATACCTCTCAGGGTTCGGCGTGCACCGCGAGCTGCACGCGCTCGTGCTGGCCGGCATTCCTCCGGCCGCGGCCATCCAGATGGCCACTCTCAACGCGGCCCACGCGCTTCGCATGGGCGATCACACGATGGGACCGGCGACCGCTGCGGACGATGCCTGGTGGAAGGGAAACCTGAGGCTTAGCGGATACCTTGCCCGACCGCGTGATATTCCTGCAGCGATTTCACGGTCAGTCCTTCGGTGCGCAACGCGGCAATCGCACTGACAGTGGCGGCGGCGCCGGTGAGCGTGGTCACCGCCGGAACGCCGTTCAGCATGGCCACGCGCCGCACGGTGCGGTCGTCAAAAAAGGACTCGCGGCCGAGGGGCGTGTTGATGACGAGCGCCACGCGTTTGTTCAGGATTTCGTCGCCGATGTGCGGCCGGCCCTCGTTGATCTTGTAGACGATGTCGACCTCGAGGCCGTGCGCGCGCAGGTACGCCGCCGTGCCGCGCGTGGCAATCAGCT
>JAKALV010000182.1 GCA_021824055.1 Acidobacteriota bacterium | reverse complement strand
GGCGTTCTTCTATCACAAGCCGCCCATCGCGATCGAAGACGCCAAGCAGACCGCCGAGGCGCTGGTGCCCCTGCTGCCGCACAATTCGGGCGAGTTGGCCAAGCGGCTCTTCGCCATCGGCCTGTTCGACGCCGGGTTCCTCGGCGCCATCTGCATCTCGCTGTCATCGTCATGGGCGGTCGGCGAAGTGTTCGGCTGGGCGCACTCGCTCAACCGGAGCGTGCGCGACGCGCCCTGGTTCTACCTTCTGTACTTCCTCCTGTTGCTGACCGCCGGCGGCGTGGTGCTCATTCCGAAAGCGCCGCTCGTGACGATCACCATGTTCGTGCAGGTGGTGGCGGTCACGCTGCTGCCGTCCGCGCTCGTGTTCCTGCTGCTGCTCCTCAACGACAAACCGTTGATGGGCGAGCACGTGAACACGCGCACGCAGAACATCGCCAACTGGAGCATCGTGATCGTCGTCGCGATCATGTCGACGTTGCTCGGCGTGCAAACGCTTTTCCCCGGTTTGTTCAAGTAGGAGGCGGCGATGGCAACCCACACAGTCACTCCGGCCCCCCGCGTCCTGCACTTCTCGGAACTGCTCAAGCGCCCGGTCTGCGCCGGGTCGATCCGCGACCGCATCGGCAAGTTGTCGGATCTGGTCTGCAGCCAGGCCGAGCCGTTTTCCGAAGTGGTCGGCCTCTACCTCGAGCACGGCTGGGGCAACCCGACGGAGTTCATCCCGTGGGACCACGTGGCCAAGATCGAGGACGATGCGATCTTCGTGCAGCCCGCGGCCGGCGGCAGGTACCCGCCGTTCGTGGACCAACCGGGCTGGATCCTGGTGGACAAGCACCTGATGGGCCGGACGATTCTCGACATCGACGGGCGGCGCATCGAGGTCGTCAACGACGTGCGCCTCATCGAATCGCACGGGCGGCTCCTGCTCGTGGACGTCGACCTGTCGTTCAACGGCTTCCTTCGCCGCTGGGGACTCGGCAACGTCAAATGGGTCAAGCCGGACCTGATCCCGTGGAAGTACGTGCAGCCGCTGTCGCTCGAGGATGCGATCCCGACCGACCGGCTGAAGCTGTCGGTCACGCGCAAACAGCTGCAGGACCTGCCGGGCGAGGACCTCGCTGACGCACTCGAGGAGTTGTCGGGCAGCGAACAGCAGGCGTTGTTCTCGGCCCTCGATCCCGACAAGGCCGCCGAGACGCTGATCGAAGCCGAACCGCGCGCGCAGCGGCAGATCATCGAGGACCTCACGCGCGAGCGGGGCCGCGCCATTTTCGATCACATGACCGTGCTGCAGCTCGCGAATCTCTTCACCTCCCTGCCGCAGGAGAAGACCCGCGAGGTCAGCGGCTGGCTCGGGCCGGTGCGGGCCAAGGTCGTGCACAACCTGCTCACCGAGCGCGAAGCCAAGGCGAAGGACATGATCTCGTCCGACTACGTGGCCGTGCCGACGACGTCCCGGGTGGGCGACGTGCTCCGGACGCTGCGCGGCGCCGGCCACCAGACGCGCAGCCTGTCCTACGTCTACGTCGTGGCCGACGAGGCGCCGGTGCTCGAAGGGGTCATCGATCTGCGCGATCTGGTGCTCGCGCGCGACGAGGCCACGATGGCCGACATCATGATCTCGCCGGTCGTGGCGGCGCAGGAATCCGACCTGCGCGACGATCTGGAGAAGATGTTCGAGAAGTACGGGTTCGGGATGATTCCCGTCGTGGACGAGCAGAACCACATGCTCGGCGTCATTCGCTACAACGACATCATGAAGGGTCCGGAAAACCCGTGAGATCGGAGAGACCATGCCCCGCGTGCAGATGACGCGCACGACGAAGATCGCGCTGTACTTTCTGCGGTTCTATCTGGTCGCGCTGCTCGCGCTGATCCTCATCCGGTTCCTTCGGGTGTTCAACTAGAGCGTTCTTCGTCTCCGTGTAAGACGTAGGGCCAAGCTTCAGCTTGGCCAGGACAGGCCGCGCGTCCTGCTACCATCTGGCGCGTGCCCTTTGTCTACATCGTGCGCTGCGCTGACGGATCGCTGTACACCGGCTACGCGAAGGATGTGAAGGCGCGGCTGGCCGCGCACAACCGCGCGCGCGGCGCCAAGTACACGTCGGGCCGCCGGCCGGTGACGCTGGTCTATTCCCAGTGGTTCAAGACGATCGGCGCGGCCCTGCGCCGCGAGTACGCGATGAAGCGGTGGACGCGCGCGGAGAAGGAAGCGCTGGTCGCGCGTAGGATAAGATCGAAACACCGCTGACGCCCATGGCCCTGCTCAACACCCCCCGCTCGACGTGGATCGCCCTCGTGGTGGCGGTCGTACTGCTGGCGGCGACGTGGTACCCGGGTCTCGACGAGCGGTTCCGGCAGCACAAGAGCATGGACATCGCCGAGCCGGGCAAGGCGGCCAATCTGAATTTCACGCTCAAGGACGTGGCGGGCCGCGACGTCGCGCTGTCGTTCTTCGCGGGCAAGACCATCATTCTGAATTTCTACGCCACCTGGTGCGGACCGTGCCGTGTGGAAACGCCGGATCTCGTAAAGCTGCAGCAGGCGCATCCGGATGATCTCGCGGTGATCGGCATCCTGATGTTCGACGACAACGTGGCGGGCGTGCCGGCGTTCGCGAAGGAGTTCGGCGTCACCTACCCGCTGCTCGACGGCAACGGCCACACGGACCTCGAAGACGCCTACGGACCGATCGACGGGCTGCCGCGATCCGTCGTCATCGGACCCGACGGCAAGATCATCGCGATCCACGAAGGGGCAACATTAAGACCATCGTTCGAGCGGGACCTCGCGAAAATAAAGCAATAGCTCGGCACTGCGTTCGGGGGACTGACGCTGGTGGTTCGGGAGGCTTCGCCGCGTGGTTCGGGGGGCTTCGCGCGTCGTGCGGTTCGGCGCGCGGCCTTCGCTTCGCTCGGCGCGCGCCAAGGGCACAGTACGCTGACGCTTTCCTGGCCGGGCTGACGATCTGACCGCGTCACAGCGTGCTGTGATCTTGGCGCGCGCCGAGCGAAGCGAAGGCCGCGCGCCGAACCGCACTGCGGACGAAGCCCCCCGAACCAAGTGGCGAGGCCCCCCGAACTGCGAGCGTCAGTCCCCCGAACCCGTCGAACCACACACGCGAAGTTCTCCGAAGAGATCTTTGTCATCCCGAGGTTCTGGAATGACCGTCCTTGTCGCCGTCCCTGGCTATTTCGGGAATCTGCCGAGGGCCACCAGGAGAAGTAATTTCGCCTGTCGGACCGCGTCGTCGGCCACGACCGCCGCCGCCTCGGCATCGCGCGCGGACCGTTGCGCGTCGATCACTTCCAGATTGGTCGTGGCGCCCAGCTCGAACGCCGCGTTGGTGATCTTCAGCACCTCGGCCGCCTGGTCGGCCGCCAGCCGCGAGCTCTCCGCGATCTTCACGAAGCTGTCGACCGACACCTGCGCCAGGCGCACGTCGGCGTTCACCTGATTCTCAACCGCCGCCAGCGAGAACTTCGCCGACGAGAGCGCGGCCTGGCGCTGCGCGAGTGCGGCCTTCCGCTGGCCGCCCTCGTACAACGGCTGCACGAACGAGAACGACAGGCGCCAGGTCTTCGACGGCTGAAAGAGGCCGCTCGGCGTGACGTACGACGGATCGAACGACAGCGTGCCCGTGGGCAGCCAGTCGCGGCGGCTGTCGGCGACAACGCGCTCGGCCGCCTTGACGCCGGCCTGCTGCAACAGAATGTCGGTGCGGCCGGCGATGGTCAGCGCCGGCGGCGTTTCGAACGCCGGCTCCGCGCCGGCGTCCACCGGACCATCGGCCACCAGCAGCGTGCCGAGCGCCTCCTGGGCGCGGCGCAGCGCCAGGCGCGCCGTATCGACGCGCGCCGTGTCGGTGGTCACTTCCTGTCGCGCGCGCAGCTCGTTGAGCCGCGTCCCGGCGCCGCTCTCCAGCCGCTTGCGCGCGTAGTCGAGATGCGCGTTCGCGTTGGCCAGCGCGCGGTCGGCGGCCTCCGACTGACGCCGTTGGGCAATGACCGAGAGATAGGCCTGCGCGGCGGCCACGGCGATCTGCCGGCGCACGTCGGCGGCCGACGCGTTCGCCACCTCGATCTGATCCTTCGCCTGGTTCACGGCCGCCCAGCGCGACGCCTGCAGCACCGGCACGCTGATGTTGCCCGAGAACGTCGTCTGGTTCTGCGGTTGCGTGATGCCCCCGTTGAAACCACGCGCTTTGTCGAGCGTGGTGTTCGCGAACGACACGCCGGCCGTCGGCAACGTAGCGGCGCGCGACAGCTGCAACAAGCTCTCCGCGCGCGCGATCGCCGTGGCCGCCTGCGCCACCGTCGGGTTCTTCGCCACGGCCCGCTCCACCGCCTCGTTGAACTCGACTTTGGGTATCAGCGAACCCTCCGAACCCCTCGAACCCCGCGCGATCTGCGCCACCTGCGCCACCCGCCCCACCTGCGCCACCTGCCTGTCCTGCCCCGCAAACGCGGTGGCGGCTCCGACGAGCATGATGCCGATGAAGAACACCGAGATCTTCTCCATGTGGCTGCGCGAGCCCTTGCCGGGCGCCAGCGTCCGGATCGTCACGTACAGCACGGGGATGAAGATCACCGAGAGCAACGTGGACGCGAGCATGCCGCCCGCCACGGTGGTGCCCACCGAGTTGCGCGCGCCGGCGCCGGCGCCGGTGGCCAGCGCCAGCGGCAACACGCCGAGGATGAACGCGAACGACGTCATCAGAATCGGCCGCAGGCGGATGCGCGCCGCCCCAACCGCCGCGTCGACGATCGAATGACCCTGCTCGCGCAACTGCTCGGCGAATTCAACGATGAGGATCGAGTTCTTGGCCGCGAGACCGATCAGCATGACGAGCCCCACCTGGCAGAAGATGTCGTTCGAGAAGCCGCGCAGCATTTGCGCCGTGAGCGCGCCGGCCACGGCCAGCGGCACGCCGAGCAGGATGATCAGCGGCAGCACCCAGCTCTCGTACTGCGCCGCGAGCACCAGATACACGAGCAGAATGCTGAGCGCGAAAATATACGCGGCTTGCGATCCGGCCTTGATCTCTTCGAGCGACTGCCCCGCCCACGAGAAGTCAAACCCGCCGGGCAGGGTCTTGCGCGCCAGTTCCTGCATGGCCTGCAATCCCTGCCCCGAGCTGACGCCGGGCACGGCCGACCCGGTGATTTCCGCGGACCGGTACAGGTTGAAGTGGCTGATGACCGCGGGCGCGGTCGTCTCGCGCAGGTGCACCACGGCATCGAGCGGCACCATCTGGCCCGTCGTGGACCGGGCGTAGAACTCCTGGAGGTTGTGCGGCTGCGCGCGGAACTGCTGATCGGCCTGCACGTACACGCGGTAGGCGCGGTTGCCGAAGTCGAAGTCGTTGACGTACTGCGATCCGAGAAACGCCGACATCGCGTCGGTGACCTGCTGCATCGGCAGGCCGAGGCTGCGGGCGCGATCGCGGTCGATGTCGACCACGAGCTGGGGATCGTTGGCTGTGAATGTGGAGTTGAGCCGCGTCACGCGTCCCGACTGGTTGCCCGCCATCACCATCTGCTGCGTGGCGTTCGCCAGAATCCCGATGTCCCCGCCCGACTGATCGAGCACTTCGAACTGGAAGCCGCCGAACGTCGAAAGCCCCTGGATCGATGGCGGCGCCACGGGAATGACGAGCGCCCCCGGAATGCCCATCAGCCGCGGAAACAACCGGCCCAGCACGGCCTGCAGCGACTGCGATTTCGCCTTGCGCTCCTCGAACCCTTTCAGCCGCACGAACATCAGGCCCTGATTGGGCGCCGACCCGCTGAAGCTGAACCCCGCCACCGAGAACATCGCGGCGATTTCGGGCTGCGTCGAGATGATCGCCTCGGCCTTCTTCATGATGTTCGTCGTGTACTCGAGCGACGCGCCGCCCGGCGCCTGCACGATCGTGATGAAGTAGCCCTCATCCTCTTCCGGAACAAACGCCGGCGGCACGGTCTTGTACACCATCCAGGTGCCGGCCAGCGCCGCCACGAAGAGCACCAGCATCACCGGGCGCCACCGCAGCGCCAACCGCACCACCCTGACGTAGAAATTGGTGCCGGCTTCGATCACGCGGTTGATCAGCGCGAACAGCCCGGTGTGCGTGTGCGGCTCGTGGTCGAGCAGCAGCGCCGACAGCGCCGGCGTAAACGTGACGGCGTTGAACACCGACAACACCACCGAGAACGCGATCGTCAGGGAGAACTGCTGGTACAGGCGCCCGGTCGTGCCCGGGAAGAACGCCACCGGCACGAACACCGACACCAGCACCAGGCCGATGACGACCACGGCCGAGAACACCTCGCGCATCGCGTCGATCGCGGCGTGCGCGGCGTTCTTCTTCTCTTCGCGCATGTGCCGCTCGATGTTCTCGATCACGACGATCGCATCGTCGACGACGATGCCCGTGGCGAGCACGATACCGAAGAGCGTGAGCGTGTTGATTGAAAATCCGAAGAGCTTCACGAACGCGAAGGTGCCGACGAGCGACACCGGAATCGTGATCGCCGGAATGATCGTGCTGCGCCAGTTCTGCAGGAACAGGAACATCACCAGCACCACGAGGCCGATCGCTTCGAGCAGCGTCCACAGCAC
>JAKALV010000181.1 GCA_021824055.1 Acidobacteriota bacterium | reverse complement strand
GCGGATCGCGCTGGTGCGCGACGGCAAGGAAGAGGCGCTCGCGATTGGACAGGACGCGTCGCTGAGCGCGCGCGGCGAGCTCGATGGCTCGATCGAGGCGCCGATGGTGTTCGTCGGCTACGGCCTCTCAATCCCCGAAGCCGGCTGGGACGATTTCAAAGGACTGGATCTCAAGGGCAAGATCGCGGTGTACGTGAACGCGTTCCCGCCGGTAAAAGTCTCCGACAACGTGAAATCGCACGTGAACACGGCGGACGAGCGGTGGCTGGCGCTGAAGCGCGCCGGCGCGATCGGCGTGGCGACAATCGCCGCACCGCGGCCGCTGCCCGCGGCCGCCAGCGCCGCCGGCCGGGCCGGCGCTCCGGCTGGCCGTGGTGCTGCGGGAGGTGGCGGCGGACGCGCAGGTGGCGCGCCGCCAGTCATTGACCTGTACGATCGCGCCTTGAACGACTCGGCGGGCGAAGTCATCGCGATGACATTGACCGCGCGCGGCGCGGCGGCCGTGCTCGCGGGAAGCGGGCACACCATCGACGAACTCAATCAGCTCGTCACGGACGGCAAGCCGCTGCCGCGCTTTATCCTGCCGGGAACGCTGAAAGCGCACGCGACCCTGACGCGCACCGCGATCGACTCCACCAACATCGTCGGCCTGTTCGAAGGCTCGGACCCGGCGCTCAAGTCCGAATATGTGATCATGTCCGCGCATCTGGACCACGTCGGCATCGGCCGCACCGTCAACGGCGACACCATCTACAACGGGGCGATGGACGACGCGTCGGGCATCGCGTCGGTGATCGAGACGGCGCGGTTGCTGAAAGCGTCGGGCGTGAAGACGAAACGCTCGATCATCTTCATCGCGGTCACGGCCGAAGAAAAAGGCGAGCTCGGCTCGCGCTACTTCGCGTTTCGTCCCACGGTGCCGTTCGGACAGATCGTCGCCGACATCAACCTCGACATGTTCCTGCCGCTCTACGCATTGAAGGTGATCGAGGTGCAGGGCCTGGCCGAGTCGTCGCTCGGTGAATCCGTGCGGGCGGCGGCCAGGACGCTCGGCGTTGACGTGCAGACGGATCGCGAACCCGAGCAGAACCGGTTTATCCGCAGCGACCAGTACAGCTTCATCCGCAGAGGCGTGCCGGCGCTCGCGTTCAAGTTCGGGTATGAGTTCGGCTCACCGGAAGAGACGATCCGCCGCACCTGGGTGCGCGACATCTATCACAAGCCCGCCGACGACACGAACCAGCCCGTCAATCGCGAAGCCGCGGCGCTCTTTGACCGCGTGATCATGACGCTGCTGCAGCGCGTGGCCAACGACACGGCGCGGCCGACGTGGAATGCCGACAGCTTCTTCAAGCGGTTCGCGACGTCGAAGTAGCGGTGAGGTCCCCAGGCGACATGACACGATCATTGACGATATCGGCGCTGCTCTTCTGCGCGTGGCCCGCGCTCGCGAGGGCGCAGGCGCCGCCCACGCGGGCCGCGATCAGGACGTCATCTTCACGGCGCCTCCCTTCCGCGGCGTTACTGACACGCGATCCAGAACGTTCCTTCCGCGCGGCCCTCGTGCATCGGCGCGGCGGGCGGACCCGGCAGGCGTCGATACCCGTTGACGCCGAAATAGCGCGCGCCGATCCGTTGTATCGCCGGCATGGGATACGGAATGTCGTAGTACTCAATCGATGTGTAGAACGTGCTGAGCAGCGTATGCACCGACGCGAACGAGTGCCCGTAAGGCGTGACGAGCAGCGGATGAAATTCAAGAAACACGATGGGCCGATCGCGCTCGAGCACGCGCCGGGCTCCGTCGAGCACCGCGCCCTCGTAGCCGTCGACATCGATCTTGAGAAAATCCACGCGCCCGATCACCAGCTCATCGAGCGTCTGCACCGGCACACGGTACGAGCCTTCGCCGTTCGGCACGACGTAGCTGTTGATGCTTTCCGCCAGCCAGGCCTCCCCGGATTTGTTCCCCAGCGCCACCTCGTGCAGCTGAACATTGCGAAGCCCGTTGCGCTCGATGTTGAGCTTCAGCTCGGCCAGATTCACCCGTGAGGGTTCGATCGCGACGATGCTCGCCTCCGGCCCGGCCAGTTGCTCGAACAGCAGCAGGTAGTACCCGATGTTCGCGCCCACGTCCACGATCCGCATGCCCGGCTTGACGAGTCGCGCGAGCAGCGACCGTTCCGCCACGAAATGTTCACCGTCGAGATACAGCAGACCCTGGGTCGCGTAGCGCGACAGGTCCAGGTACAGTTCGAAACCCGCGAAGGGCCTGTGGACGACGCAGGGGCGGGTCGTGCGCGCGCGCAGGCGTTCCACGGTCCGCATGGCGCCGAAAGGCCAGAACCGCGCGGCCGCGCGGGCTCGGCGCCACTCGGCCGAAACATCCGGCTGGTTCAATCCTTCCAGATCGCGCCCACGCCGGCGTCCCACAGCTTCTTGTTCAGGGCCGGAATGTCCTTGTTGAGCATTTCATCCGACCTGGCCTTCAGCGCGGACCATTCGGCGGTCATCTTGCCGAGTTGATCGAGCGACGGCTGATTGACGCGCGGCAGGTCGCTTTCCGTCTGGTTGATAAGAAACAGGTAGTTGGCCGTGAACTTGTTCGGAAAGTTCTCCACGTCGTCATAGGCCCTCGACTTGCGCTGGACCATGTCTTCGTCCCACGCCTTCAATTTCTTGACGAGCGCGTCGCCGTCGCGTTTGACGGCGGCATACTTGTCGCCGGCGGGCAGCGATTTCAGGAGCGCTTCGAGCTGCGTCTGCTTCCCGTAGAGGCTGTTCACCGCCTTGTGCATTGCGGTGACCTCGCCTTCCATCCGCGACATCACGGCGTCGTATTCCTTGTACGTCGCGGCAGTGGTCGGATAGAGCGGGTTGGCCAGGATCTCCGCCTGCGTCGCGACCTTCTGGTCGCCCATCTTCAACGTGAACCGATACGTTCCGGGCACCGCCTTGTGTCCGTCGTAGCTGGCCTCAATGTACATGCCGGGCACGCCGGGGATGGTCGGGTACCGCATGTTCCAGACGAATCGATTCAAACCCGTTGACTTGGACAGCACCGGATCCGGCGACGGGCCGCCATCCCATTTCTTGGCGTCGTCGGCCTTCTTCGACGAGAAGGTGCGAATCGTCCTGCCGTCGGCGCCCCCAATCTCGAGCGTGATGTCGTCGGTCTTCTTCAGCTCCGGCAGATGGTAGTAGAGGACGATGCCGTTCGCGGGATTCACGCCGCGGAACTTGTTCGCGCCGGTGAACTCCTCGTTCGACTCGTCCAGCTCGCTGCCGCCGTTGGCCAGATACGCGCCGGCCGGCTGATAGATTGAGAACGCGGGCGCGTCGGCCTTGTACTGGCGGATCAGCGCCAGGTCGTCGAGAATCCAGAACCCCCGGCCTGATGTGGCCGCGATGAGGTTGCCCTTGTGGATCCGCAGATCGTTGATCGGCGTGATCGGCAGATTCAGCTGGAACGGCGACCAGTTCTTGCCGGCGTTCCACGAAATGAAGACACCGAGCTCCGTTCCCGCGAACAGCAGATCACGCCGGATGTCGTCTTCGCGCACGACGCGGGTGAACGCGTTACCGGGGATGCCGTTGTCAATTTCGATCCAGGTGGCGCCGTAGTCGGTGGTCTTGTAGAGACCCGGCCTGTGATCGTTGAACTTGTACCGCGTCGTCGCGATGTAGGCTGTGGCTTTGTCGAACGGCGACAGCTCGATCGCGTTGATCAGGCATTCCGCGAGCCCCTTCGGTGTGACGTTCTTCCATGTGGCGCCGCCGTCGCGCGTCAACTGCACGAGGCCGTCGTCGCTGCCGGTCCAGATCACGCCCTTCTCGCTGGGCGACTCCGCGATGTAAGTCAGCGTCCCGTAGTTTTCGACGCCGACCTCTTCGTTGGTGTACGGGCCGCCGCCTCTGCCCTGCTTGTCTTTTTCGTTGCGGGTCAGATCGGGCGACACTTCCTTCCACGTCTTGCCCATGTCGGAGGTCTTCAGCAGATACTGCGCGCCGTGATAGAAAGTGTTCGGCTCGTGCCGGCTCCAGATGATGGGCGCGCTCCAGTTGTAGCGGTACTTCATGTCCTTGGCGTCCATGCCGAGGTACTGGATCGGGGCCTCCATGATATTCGTGCCGGCGGTCGCCTTCGTGTCGATGACTTCGATCGTGCCCTGATAGCTGTCGCCGAGCACGTATCGCGGGTTGTCCGGATCGAACGCCAGAAACGCGCTTTCGCCTCCGGCAGACGACGTCCAGGCGGACGCGGTGATGCCGCCGGCGCCGAGCTCCCGGCTCGCGATCGACACCGACGTGTTGTCCTGCTGGCCACCGTAGATGCGGTACGGAAACTGATTGTCGACGTTGATGCGGTAGAACTGCCCCGTCGGCAGGTTGTTCTCCGAGCTGAAGCTCTTGCCTTTGTCGAACGTGATCGCCGAACCGCCGTCGTTCGAGATGATGAAGTTGCCGGGATTGTCGGGATTGATCCACAGATCATGGAAATCGCCGTGCGTGCCCGACAGGGTTTCCCAGGTCTTGCCGCCGTCATTCGAGCGCAATGCGGGCGCGCTCATCACGTAGATCGTGTTCTCGTTCTTCGGGTCGACGAACAGCTTGATGTAGTACCACGCGCGCTGCACGAGGCGCGGATCGCTCGTGACCTGGCTCCAGCTCTTGCCCGCGTTGTTCGACACGTACAGGCCGCGCGCGTCCTTGGTCGAATCGCTCTCGATCAGCGCGTAGACCTTGTCCGGATCCGAGCGGCTGACGCTGATCGCCATCTTGCCCATTTCCTCGGGCAGGCCCTTCGTCATCTTTTCCCAGGTCTCGCCGCTGTCGGTCGATTTGTAGAGACCGCTGCCGGGGCCGCCGCTGATGATCTTCCAGGGCAGCCGGCCGTGTTCCCACATCGCGGCATACAGGATCCGCTGGTTGGTGGCGTCCATCGACAGTTCCGAAGCACCGGTCTTGTCGTCGACGTAGAGGACCTTCTTCCAGGTCGCGCCGCCGTCGGTGGACTTGAAGACGCCGCGCTCCGGCGACGGGCTGTAGAGCGCGCCTTGCGCCGCGACATACACGACATCCGGGTTCTTCGGATCGACGACGATCCGCGCAATGTGCTGCGAGAGATCGAGGCCGATCTTCTTCCAGGTCTTGCCCGCATCGGTCGATCGGTACATGCCGTCACCGTCGTGCGTCATGACGCCGCGCACGGCGTGCTCGCCCGTGCCGACATAGACGACATTCGGATCGCTCTCGGCCACGGCGATCGCGCCGATCGTGCCGGTCTTGAAATAGCCGTCCGACACGTTGCGCCAGCTGATGCCCATGTCGCCGGTCTTCCACACGCCGCCGCCGGTCGTGCCCATGTAGTACGTCTTCGGGTCGCCGACGACGCCGGTGCCGGCGTTGGCGCGGCCACCTCGAAACGGCCCGATCGAGCGCCACTTCACCGGCTTGAAGAAGGCGTTGAGGTCACTCGCGGCCGGCGGCGCGACCTGCGCGGACACGTTCAGCACACCGAAACACAGGGTCAGCAGAATCAGGATCTTCTTTGACATAGGGGTCACCATCGACGCAGAGATTATGCCGGAAGACAGCCCGCGGGCCTATCGCAACTGTCTGGCCTCCCGCAGCCGGTGCAGCGCGATGCCGGCCGCCGTCGCGATGTTCAGCGAATCGAGCGCGCCGCTCATGGCAATACGGAGCCGGACATCGGCGCGCGCGAGCGCCTCGGCGGTCAGGCCCTGCCCCTCCGTGCCAAGCAGCACGGCGACTCGACCGCGGGCGGCGGCCGTGCCGACAAACTCCGAAATATCGGTCGCCCCGCGATCCGGCGTCATCGCCACGACCACAAAGCCTTCGGCCCGCAGCTGATCGAGCGCATCCGGCCAGGGCTCGGCCGGCGCGAAGGGCACCACCAGCGCTGCGCCAGACGACGTCCGGATCGCCTTGCGGTAGAACGGATCGCCGCAGCCCGGATTGAGCAGGACGGCGTCGACGCCGAACGCCTCGGCGCTGCGAAACACGGACCCGACATTGTCGGGGTCCACGACACGTTCGAGAACGGCCACGAACCGGCTGGTTGCCAGCGCGGATTCCATCGCCAGCCCGGCCGGCCGCTCGGCAAGGGCCAGGCACCCGTGATGCATGTTGAACCCGGTGGCGGCCGTGATGACGTCGGGCGACGCGACGTAAACGTCGAGACCCGAGTCGACGCGGTTGAGAACGTCGCGGAGACCCTTCAGCGCCGCGTCATTGAGCAGCAGCGACCGCACGCGGATTCGCCCGGCGTCGAGCAGCCGGCGCACGACAAAGCGCCCCTCGGCAATCAGCAGGCCGCGGTCGCGGAGCCGCGCGGGCCGGACAACGCCGGCGTAATCGGCCAGGCGGGCATCGTGGCCGTCTTCAATCCTGATGACGCTCATGCACAGCGATGCTACGTCCCCGCCGGGTCGCGGCGACTGCCGCACGGTGCCGCGGGGCGCTTTACTCGGTGACCTGTCATGACTATCATATGACCATGAAGACCGTTGGCATCGCGGACCTGAAGGCGCACTTGAGCCAGCACCTGCGGACCGTCCGAAAGGGCCGCACGTTGACGGTGCTCGATCGCGATGCGCCGATCGCCCGGCTCGTGCCGATCGAATCGGGTCCGCTCGAGATCCGCAAAG
>JAKALV010000180.1 GCA_021824055.1 Acidobacteriota bacterium | reverse complement strand
CAGTGAAGCCGGGCGCTACCGTGCTGCTCACCGGGCTCGACGAGGGAAGAAATGAGCGTCCCGTGCTGTCCTACCAGAGGTACGGGCGCGGCAAGGCCCTGGCGCTCACCACGCAGGACGCGTGGTTGTGGCGCATGCAGCTGCCTGTTGACGACACGACGCATCGTACGTTCTGGCGCCGGCTGCTGCGATGGCTGGTGGATGACGTGCCCGATCGCGTGGAATTGAGCGCGTCGCAGGATGACGTCGAGCCCGGGCAGCCCGTCACGCTCGTGTCCGACGTGCGCGACATGGAATACGCCCCGGTGAACGACGCGGCCGTCACGGCCCATGTGACGACGCCCGGCGGGAAGGTCGAGGACGTGCCGCTGGAGTGGTCCGTGTCGAAGGCGGGCGAGTACAAGGCGGTGTTCACGCCGTCGGAGAACGGCCGGTACCTGGTGCGCGTCGGCGCGTCGCGCGCGGGACAGGACCTGGGATCCGCGACGGCGAGCGTGGTCGCGGGGCCGAGCGTGGCGGAGTACTTTGACGCCGGCATGCGCGCGCCGTTGCTGCGGCGGCTCGCGGAGGAGACCGGCGGAAAATTCTATACGGCGAAGGACACGGCCACGCTGGCCGAAGCGATCAGCTACAGCGGCCGTGGCGTGACCATCGTCGACGAGCGCGACCTGTGGGACATGCCGATCGTGTTCCTGTTGTTCCTGGGCGCGATCGGCGGCGAGTGGGCGTTTCGACGCGCGAGAGGGCTGGCCTGACATGCCGCGACGTCTGGTGATCGCGACCGTCCTGATTGCGGTGACCTCGGTCGCCGTTCTGGCCCAGCGCGGCGGCGGGCGCAACCGCGGCATGGGCGGCGGCTTCGGCTTTGCGGACCCGGGCATTCAGCACGCGAAGTACGACGGCCGCTGGGCATTCGTGCGGCTGCGCTACGCCGGCGGGATGGGCGGCCGGCAGGGGCCGCCGTGGTCGCACGATTATCCCGACGGCGAACATCACTTCATGCAGATCCTCGACGGCGTCACCAATCTGGACGTGCGCCTCGACACGACGCAGATCATGACGCTCGATGATCCCGAGCTGCTCAAGTATCCGATCGCGAACATGGCCGAGCCCGGATTTTGGACCGTAACTGACGCGGAAGCGGCGGCCTTCCGCGCCTACCTGCAGAAAGGCGGCTTCGCGATCTTCGACGATTTCCACCTGCAGGACTGGCCGTATTTCGAGCGGGCCATGCTGAAGGTGCTGCCCGACGCGAAGTTCATCGATCTCACGCCGGCGCATCCGATCTACCACACGTTCTTCGAAATCGAATCGTTCGACGTGGTGAAGCAGTATTACGATCCGGGCCGGCCGATCTTCCGCGCGATTTTCGAGGACAACGATCCGAAGAAGCGGATGATGTGCATGATCAACTACAACACCGACATCTCCGAGTTCTGGGAATGGTCGCCGGGCGGCTTCAAGCCGATCAGCGAATCGAACGAGGCCTACCAGATCGGCGTGAACTGGATCATTTACGGAATGACGCGTTAATCAGTGAGAGAGGACCGACCGTGACGACTTCTTCGCCGCCGCCTTCAGACCTGAGCTCCGCCGACGACATCGCGCTCGCCGACCGCATGAATGCGGGACGCCGCGCGATCATGGTCGAACTTCGCAAGATGATCGTCGGCCAGGAAGAGGTCCTCGATCAGGTGCTGCTGTCGCTCTTTGTCGGCGGCAATTCGCTGATCATCGGCGTGCCCGGCCTCGCCAAGACGCTGCTGATCGCCACGATGGCGCGGGTGCTGGATCTGAAGTTCAACCGCATCCAGTTCACGCCGGACCTGATGCCGTCCGACATCACCGGCACCGACATCATTCAGGAGGATCCGGCCACCGGCACGCGCACGATGGTGTTCGCGCCCGGGCCGATCTTCGCCAACATCGTCCTGGCCGACGAGATCAACCGCACGCCGCCCAAGACGCAGGCCGCGCTGCTCGAGGCCATGCAGGAACACCGCGTGACGATCCAGGGGCGCACCTATACGCTCGACGAGCCGTTTCACGTGTTCGCCACGCAGAATCCGATCGAGCTCGAGGGCACGTATCCGCTGCCCGAAGCGCAGCTCGACCGCTTCATGTTCAACATCATCATCGAGCATCCGCCCGAAGCCGAGGAGCTCGAGGTCGTGCGCACGACCACCGCGATGCAGGAGCCGGTGTTCAACCGGCCCGTGAGCGGGCCCGACCTGATCGCGTTCCAGCGGCTGGTGCGGCGCGTGCCGGTGTCCGAGG
Source organism: Acidobacteriota bacterium (assembly GCA_021824055.1). Taxonomy (GTDB): domain Bacteria; phylum Acidobacteriota; class Vicinamibacteria; order Vicinamibacterales; family SCN-69-37; genus SCUN01. Next base: position 4,523 of record JAKALV010000180.1, on the reverse strand, counting down.
CCGTGCTGCGCCACGCGTTGAGCATCGTGCGCACCAGCCGTCCGAAGGATCCGAACGCGCCGGAGTCGATCAGGAAGTACGCCGCGTTCGGCGCCAGCGTGCGCGCGGCGCAGTACCTGATTCTCGGCGGCAAGGCGCGCGCGCTGACGAACGGGAAGTACCACGTGGGGTTCGACGACATCCGCGCGCTGGCGCGCCCGGTGCTGCGCCACCGCGTGCTGACGAATTTTCGCGCGGAATCCGAGGGCTACACCAGCGATCAGCTGGTCGATGACCTGCTGAAGGCCGTGCCCGTGCCGAAGTCGGGGATGTAAGAGCGGTCAACCGTGAAGGGCGTGAAGAACGTGAAGAAAACCATCGTGCTCAGGGCTTCTCGAAGAGCTCGTTGCACGCGGCCGTGCTTCACGCCCTTCACGTGCGTCACGGTGAATGTTGGGGGAGCCGATGGCAACCAGTAGCGCGCTTCCCGGTGCGAGGTTCGTGGATCCGGCGGTGCTCGCGCGCATCGGCCGGCTGGACCTGCTGGCGCGGACGGTCGTCGACGGCTTCATCAACGGGCTGCATCGCGCGCCGTACTTCGGCGCGTCGATCGACTTCGCCGAGCATCGCGGCTACGTGCCGGGCGACGACATCCGCCGCGTCGATTGGAAAGTGTTCGGCCGCACCGACCGGTTCTACATCAAGCAGTACGACGCCGACACGAACACCAATTTCTCCGTGCTGCTGGACGTGTCGACGTCGATGAGCTTCGGCTCGGGGCCGTTGACCAAGCTCGAATACGCGTCGTATCTGGCCGCGTGCATGGGTTACATGGCGCAGGCGCAGCGCGACCGCGTGGGCATCATCACGTTCGACCGCGAGATCGTGGCGCACGTGCCGCCGTCGGCCAAGCACTTCAACGTCTTGCTGCACACGCTCGACCGCGCGCGCCCCGGCCGGCCCGGCGATTTCTGCCCGCCCGTGAAGAAGGCCGCTGAGTTCTTCAAGCGCCGGGGATTCGTCGCGATCATCTCGGACCTCTACGAGGATCCGGAGCAGATCCTCGAGGCGGTGAAGCCGCTCCATCACCTGGGCAACGATCTGCTGATCTTCCACGTGCTCGACAAGGCCGAGCTGGAGTTCACGTACACGGACGCGTCGCGGTTCCGCGACCTCGAGACCGACGAGGAACTGCCCGTGGTGCCCGAGTCGCTTACGCCCGAGTACCGCCGGCTGATGGCCGCGCACATCGAGGCGCTGCGCTCGAGGTTCTCGGACAACCGCATCGATTACACCGTGGTGGATACGTCGAAGCCGCTCGACGAGGCGCTGTTCCGGTATCTCGCGACGCGCGAGAAGATGAGCCGGGTCCGGTAGCGTGCCATGTCGTTTCTGACGCCCGCGTTCTTCATCGGCCTGCTCGCGATCGGGATTCCGATCCTGATCCATCTGACGCAGAAGGAAAAGAAGACCATCGTCGACTTCCCGTCGCTGATGTTCCTGCGCCGGATTCCGTACACGTCGGTGCGGCGCCGGTCGATTCGGGATCTCTGGCTGCTGCTGCTGCGCGTCGCAGCGCTGCTGCTGATGGTGCTGGCATTTTCACGGCCGTGGTTCTCGGCCGGATCGCTGGCGGCGAAACTGCCCGGCAGCACGCGCGACGTGGTCATCCTGCTCGATCGGTCCGCCAGCATGGGCTACGGCGATCGCTGGGCTCGCGCGCAGGCCGAGGCCAGGCAGGTGGCTGCGGGTCTGCGCGGGGACGATCGCGGCACCCTGGTCCTCTTCGGATCGAACGCGGAAGAGCACGTGCGCGCCACAGCGGACCGCGTGCGGTTGTCGCAGGCGATTGACGCCGCGAAAGTGGGCGCCGAGGCCACGCGATTCGCCCCGGCCCTGCGCCTCGCGCAGAGCATCCTCGCGCAGTCGGCGCGGCCGCGGCGCGAGGTCGTGCTGATCAGCGACTTTCAGAAGATCGGCTGGGCGAAACAGGAAGACATCCACCTGCCGGAAGGCGCCACGCTCACGCCGGTCTCGGTGGGCGGCGGCAATACGTCGGATGTCGGCGTGACCACCGTCACGTTCGCCCGCAATCAGTTCTCCGGTCAGGATCGCGTGGTCGCCACGGCGGGCGTCGCCAACCGCAGCGCGAAGCCCGTGGCCGATGTGCCGGTCAGTCTCGAGATCGACGGACATGTCGTCGACACGAAGACGGTCAGCCTCGCGCCGAACGGAACCTCGCCGGTGACGTTCGCGGAGTTCACCGTCGCGGACGAGAACGTGCGCGGAAGAATCACGGCAGGTGGCGCAGGTGGCGCAGGTGGCGCAGGTGACGCGTGGCCTGCGGATAACTCCTTCTTCTTTGTGCTGTCGCCGGGGCGGCCGGTGCGGGTGCTGATCGTGCAGCCGGATCAGGCGGATCGCGACGCGAGCCTGTATCTTGCGACGGCGCTCGGCATCGGCGAGGCGCCGAAGTTTGATGTCGAGACGATCGCCGCGTCGAAGCTGACCGGCGCGGCGTTGGACAAACGCGCCGTGGTGATCCTGAACGATACGTCCGCGCTGCCGGCCGGCGCCGCCGACGCGCTGACGCGATTCGTGGAACGCGGCGGCGGCGTGCTGGTCGGCGCGGCCGCCAACGCCAAGTGGTCCGGGTCCGAGCAGACCGCGCTGATGCCCGGCGTGCTCGGCGCGCCGGTGGACCGGCCGACCGGCCGCGTGGGCGCGCTCGGCTATCTCGACTACAGCCATCCCGTCTTCGAAGTCTTTCGCACGCCGCGCGCCGGCAGCTTTTCCGGCGTGCACTTCTTCCGCTATCGCACGCTCGATCCCAAGGCCAACCGCGTGCTCGCAAGGTTCGATGATGGCGGGGCGGCGATGGTGGAGCGGAAGATCGGCGGCGGGCACGTCATCGCCTGGACGACCAGCCTCGACGGCTCGTGGAACGATCTTGCGGTGAAGCCGGCGTTCCTGCCGTTCGTGCGCCAGGTCGCGGTGTTTCTGTCGGCATTTCAGAACGCGGACGCCTGGCAGATCGCGGGGCGGGCACTGGACGTGACGTCGAAGGTGCAGGCCGCGCCGGTCGGGGCCGTGGGTGGCGTGGTCTCGACCCCCTCGGGTGAGCGCGTGTCGCTCACCGACAATGGCCGGCCCGCGTTCGTCGAATTGGGTGAGCAAGGTTTCTACACGGTGCGGCTGAGCGGGGCGCGTGACGCCGCCAGGCCGCTGACGGTTGCGGTGAATATCGATCCGGCCGAAACGGACCTGACCGCGGTGGATCCGCAGGAGTTCGTGGCGAAGGTGACGGGCCGCGCGGACGGCGCGAATGCGGGCAAGGAGCAGGCGCTTGCCGACATCACGCCGGCTGATGCGGAGCGGCGCCAGGGCATCTGGTGGTATCTGCTGTTACTGGGGGCCGGTGTGCTGGTGCTCGAATCGTGGCTGGCCAACCGGCTCTCGAAAGGACCGGGTATCATGCAGTCACCGCAGGTATAGCGCAGGTTCCGCAGGGCTGAAGTCCTGCGGCTACGGCTGATCAGTACGTAGGGCCGGGCTTCAGCCCTCCGCGAACCGAGGACATCGCGATGGATGCACGCGCGGAACTCATCAAGGTCATTGAGGACGTTCGCCGGCGGTGGCGCACGAAGCTGGCGCTGCGGGGCGGTCTGATCGTGCTCGCGGGCATCGTCCTCACGCTGGTCGTGGCGTCGTCCGGGTTGCAGGCGCTGGCGTTTGCGCCGAAGGCCATTCTCGGATTCCGCGTCGTCGTGTTCGCCGCGATCATCGCGCTCGTGGCGGTGTGGTTGTTCCGTCCGTTGCGGCGTCGCGTCACGGACGACCAGGTGGCGCTGTACATCGAAGAGCAGGAGCCGACGCTGCAGGAAGAGCTGATCAGCGCGGTAGACATCACGTCGGCGGCGCGCGCTGGGCGGCCCGGCGTGTCGCAGGCGCTGCTGGACCGCGTGGTGCGGGATGCGATTGCCAAGGTCCGCGCGCTCGACAACGGGCGCGCGATCGGGCGCGAGGTGGTGCGCCGGCTTGCGATGGCGCTCGGCGCCGGACTGGTGGCGGCCACGCTGCTGCTCGCGTTCGGCCCGGAGTTCCTGCGCAACGGCGTGTCCGCGCTGCTGATCGTCACGCGCGACGCGGAAGCGGCGGCTCCGTATCACATCGCCGTGGAGCCGGGCGACGCGACGGTGCCGCGCGGGTCGGCGCAAACCGTCAAGGCGAAGCTCGCGGGCTTCACGTCGAACGACGTGCAGTTGTTCTACCGCTCCGACGACAGCAAGGACTACGACAGCATTCCCCTCGCGCCGACTCCGGCGGGCGATGCGTTCACGGGCATTCTCTTTGACCTGTCCAGGCCCGTGAGCTACTTCGTGAAGTCGGGCGGCGTCACGTCGGCGACCTACACGATGACGCTGGTCGATCTGCCCGCGGTCGGCGAGATGGAGCTCGAGTACGTGTTTCCCGCGTATACCGGGTTGCCGAATCAGGTGGTGAAGCCCGGCGGCGATGTGGCGGCACTGCGCGGCACCGCAGTG
>JAKALV010000004.1 GCA_021824055.1 Acidobacteriota bacterium | reverse complement strand
CGGACTTCAGCTTCGTGTTCTGGGGCCGTCCAAGACCTCGCGAACCTTGCGCGTCAACTCTTTCACCCCGTACGGCTTGCCGACAAGATGCGTGGCTTGGTCCTGCACCTGGAGGCGCAACGTCACGTCGTCGTTGTATCCGGACGTGTAAAGGACTCTGATCGTCGGGTGCTCGGCCGCAATCCGTGTCGCCAATTCCCGGCCGCCCATGCCCGGCAGAACCACATCGGTGAACAGCAGGTCCACCGCATGATCGTAGTCATTGAGCATCAGCAACGCTTCCTCGCCGCTGGCGGCGACGAGCACCGTGTAGCCGGCCGATTGCAGAATGCGCGCGGCGAGCCCTCGCAATACGTCTTCGTCCTCGACGAGCAGGATCGTCTCGGTCCCGGGCACGCTCGCGCGTGCCGGAGCGGACGGAGTCGTGACCACCGCGTCTGCGACCCGCGGCAGGTAGATCTTGAACGTCGTCCCTTTGCCGGGCTCGCTGTAGACCCTGACGCTGCCTCCGCTCTGCCCGACAATGCCGTCGACCGTGGACAACCCAAGCCCCGTGCCCTTGCCGGGGTCCTTCGTGGTGAAGAACGGCTCGAAGATCTTCGGCCGCGTGGTCTCGTCCATGCCGACACCCGTGTCACTGACCGCCAACATCACGTATGGACCGGGCGGCGCGGAGCGAAAGTCTCCAGCATAGATGTCGCGAAACTCGACGTTCCGCGTCGTGATCGTCAGGATGCCGCCGGCCGGCATCGCATCCCGCGCGTTGACGGCGAGATTGAGGATGACCTGTTCGATCTGGCTCGGATCGGCGAGAACGCTGCCCAGGTGCCGCTCCGGCATCATCACGAGCGCGATGTGTTCGCCGATCAGGCGCCGGAGAATGGCGCCGAGGTCATGAACCACGGTGTTCAGATCCAGAATGACGGGCGCCATGATCTGCTTGCGGCTGAAGGCCAGCAACTGCCGGGTCAGCGCGGCGCCCCGCTTGCCGGCCCCATAGATCTGCTCGAACTCCTTGCGCATCGGTTCGTCGTCCGGCAGGCGCATCAGGGCCAGATCCGCCGTGCCGTTGATGACCGTGAGCAGGTTGTTGAAATCGTGGGCGATGCCTCCCGCCAGACGGCCGACGGTTTCCATCTTCTGGGCCTGCATGACCCGCAAGGCGACACGCTTCTCCTCGGTGAGATCCCGCTTGATCGCGATGAAGTGGGTGATCTCGCCGCGGGCGTCCCGCACCGGCGTGATGACTTGTTCTTCCGGGTACTGACTGCCGTCTTTTCGACGATTCGTCATCTCGCCCCGCCAGACGTGGCCCGCGAGCAGCGTGTCCCAGAACTGCCTGTAGAACGCTGAATCGTGAACGCCTGATTTGACCAGATCTCGCGGGTTCCTGCCGAACGCCTCGTCCGCGCCATAGCCGGAAAGCGCCGTAAACGCGGCGTTGCTCCATTCGATCGCGCCGTCCCGTCCGGTGATGACGATGGCGTCAGCGGCGGCATTGAGCGCGGCGCTTTGCAGGGACAGCGCTTCCTCGGCACGCTTGCGGGCGGTGATATCACGGTAATTGATGACGATGGCCTGTACGCTGGCGTCGTGAAGCAGATTGGTGGCGCCAGCCTCGAACCAACGCCATTGGCCGTCGCTCCGCCGGAGTCGGACCATGCCACTCAGATAAGATGCCGGTTGCTGCACCACCTGGGCCCACATCTGCCGGATCTGATCGGCGTCATCCGGATGCACGAGTTCGAAGATGTTGTGACCGATGAACGCGTCCGGCGGGTAGCCCAGGGGCCGATTGGTGGCCGGACTCTCCCACAGCAAACGTGCCGTCAACCGAGAGAAGGGAAATGAAGTCCAGACCATGCTCGATGAGGGCGCGGAAGCGCTCCGCGCTGGATCTGAGCGTCCGTTCAGCCCGCTTTTGTTCGGTGATGTCGCGCGCCATTCCACGCACCACGGGTGCGGCCACGCCGTCGGTGCGCAGGGTGTTGTCGTATTCCCAGAATCGGATCTCGCCGCTGGCGGTGCGGACCCGCATGACGCCGCGCGCCCGGCCGTTGACTTTAACCTCGTCCAGGTACGCGCGGAACAAGGGCCGATCCTCAGGCGCGAGCAGATCGGCGATGTTCAGCTGCGAAGCCGTTTCGCTGGGAAGGCCCATGATTCGCGCGGCCGTCGCATTCGTCGAAAGAACCTTGCCGTCGAGATCGTGGGTGCAGATCAGATCATGGCTGTGCTCCACAAGATCGCGGTACCGGTCCTCGTTGTCGCGCAGCGCCCGCTCGACCCGCTCGCGCTCGGCGATGTGCCTGGCCACCGGACGAAATGCAAAGACGTAAAGGATCGGGCAGATCACAAGAGACAGCAGCGTCGAATCGAGCAGCGCCTGGCCCCAGGGCGAATGCACTGGCACGTCGGCGAGCGCAAACATGATCAACGTCTCGGCGGCAAACGTGATGAGGAACGTGGCGCCCAGAGCCACCGCTAAGGGTTTGGCCGATCTGCCGGTGGGCGCAGGCTTGATGTCGTTCATGGCTGCGCTCCTCTCTGCATCCCTGACGCACTGACGATGCGACGACGCCACGGATACTACACCCGGGATCAGCTGCGAGCACAGCTCGCCGATCGGCCGGCTAACGTCGCCCGACTTTCCTCACAAACGCGCCCAGCGCGACACACACGCCGGTGAGACCGATCGAGACCAGCGCCGCGGGCAGCGCCACGGCGTGCCGCCCGGACATGAACGCTTCGAGCGTGGCCGAGAGCAGCCACATCTGCACGATAAGCAGGATCGCGATCAGCGCCAACGCACCGTCGATCGCCACGAGCGGGCCGTGATTCGGGGAGCGCATCATCACCGCACCTCCACGCCGGTGGCCACCAGATCGTCGCCGCGCCGCTCGAGCACGACGCGCGGCAACGGTCGCGGCGGCGGGCCGGCCAGCACCGATCCGTCGGCGGCGGAAAACGAGCCCTTGTGGCACGGGCACTCGATCTGGCGCGTCGCCTGGCTGTAGAACACCGCGCACGACAGGTGCGTGCAGACCTGGCTGTAGGCCACGTACGTGTCCTGGTCCGTCCGGATCAGAATGCACGGATCGGTCGAGGCCGGGTAATTGAACAGCTTCACGCCGCCCACCGGCACCTCGCCGGCCGCCGCCACGACCCGCAGCGGGTAGGCGGGCGCGCGGTACATCCAGCTCTTCGCCAGGATCCAGGCGTTGCCGGCCGCCATCGCCACGCTGGTCAGCGTGAGGAACTTCGCAAACTGCCGGCGCGTGACGAACCTCTCGTCGTCCGCGTACACCGAGAACTCGTCGCGCCAGAGCGGATCCCGGCCGGTGATTGGTTTCAGAGCCACGCGCGCTCCTCCCACATGTAGTCCACGACATCCACGGACACGGCCTCGACACCCTCCGGCACCATCATGAAGACCTTGGTCACCACCTTCTGCTCGCCGAAATAGAAGACGTTGGTCGGCGTCTCGCGGCGGTCACGCGCGATGTCGGCTGGGGCGGCAAACGTCAGCGCCTGGCTCGGACACACCGTCGCGCACATGGGCTTCTTGCCCACCGACGTGCGGTCGTAGCACATGTCGCACTTCATCATCTGCTCTTCGGCCACCTTCATCTTCGGAATGCCGAAGGGGCAGGCCACAACGCAGTTGGAGCAGCCGATGCACCGGGGCTCGAGCGCGGACTGCACGATGCCGTCGAGGCCCTTCTTGATCGCGTCGGCCGGACACACCTGGGCGCACGTCGGATCCTCGCAGTGAAAGCACACGTAGGCGGCCGTGGCGATCGTCTCCGGCCGGTCGATGAAATCGAAGTTGATCATCGAGTGGCCGCGATGCGTGTCGCATTCCTCGCACGCCTGCATGCACGATTTGCACCCGATGCAGCGCGACGGATCGATGTAAAACTCACGCTCGGACATTCGTCAACTTTCTTTAGTTCGCGTGGGGCCCCACCCCCACGCGCTCGACGTGCTCAACGGGCGTGCCGCTTTCGCAAGCCGGCACGCCGATACCTTGAACTCGGGAATCTTGCTGCGCGGATCGAGCGTGCGATGGGTGAGCCGGTTCGCGCTGCGCCCGCCCGGCCAGTGGTACGGGATGAACACCGTGTCCGGCCGGATCGTTTTGACGATCGACGCCTGCAGTGTGATCTCCGTGCGCCGCGTCGTCACCGTAATCCAGTCACCGGGGACGATGTTCAGCGACCCGGCAAGACGAGGATGAATTTCGACGAACGGTTCAGGGCACTGTTCCACGAGGCCGCCGATCCGGCGCGTCTGCGTACCGGACAGATACTGGCTGACGACGCGGCCGGTCGTCAGGTAGATCGGAAAGTCGGCGTCCACCGGATCGCCGCTTTCGCGCCACGGCGTCTGCAGGAACCGGCACTTGCCGTCGGGATGCATGGACACGCCGCCCTCGAACAGACGTGGCGTTCCCGGATGGTCCGCCGACGGACACGGCCAGAAGACGCCCTGCTCTCTGTCGATCCGCTCGTACGTAATGCCGTAGTAGTCCGCGATGCCGCCGCGCGACGCTTCGCGCAGCTCGTCAAAGATCTCGCGCGGATGCGTGTACGGAAAGAAAGTCTTCTTGCCGAGATGTTCCGCCAGATCGCAGATGATGCGGCTGTCCACGCGGGCGTTGCCCGGGGGCGTCACCGCCTGCTGGATGTGAATGACGCGGCCCTCCGCGCTGCACACGACGCCTTCCTCTTCTTCCTGCAGGCTGCCGGCGAGCACCACATCGGCGTGCTGCGCGGTTTCCGACAGGAAAAAGTCGATGACGCCGAAGAACTCCAGCTTCTCGAGCGCCTCGCGCGTGAAGGTCGCGTCGGGCAGAGACACGAGCGGGTTGAAGCAGATCGACAGCAGCCCCTTGATCTCGCCGCGATGGATCGCTTCCATGATCTCCACCGCGGAGTAGCCGGCCTGCGGAATCTCCTCGGGCGCAATGCCCCACACTTTCGCCACATGGGCGCGGCCCTCCGGGTCGCTGATCGAACGCTGTCCGGGCAGTTGATCGCACTTCTGCCCGTGCTCGCGGCCGCCCTGGCCGTTGCCCTGGCCGGTGATCATCGCGCAGCCCGAGCCCTCGTGGCCCAGATGCCCGGTCGCCAGACAGAGATTGATCAGCGCCGAGCAGTTCTCCACGCCCTTCGAGTGGTGCTCGAGCCCTCGGGCGTGCAGCGCGATCGCGCGGTCGGCGCCGGCGAACATCCGCGCCGCCTTTTCGATCGCTTCGGGCGGCACGCCCGTGTGCTCCGCCACGCTGCGCAGGTCGTAGGCCGCGACATCGGCGGCGACCGCGTCAAAGCCCGAGGTGTGCGCCTCGATGAACGCGCGGTCCTCGAGCCCTTCGCTGAGGATCACGTTCAGCATGCCCATCAGCAGGACGAGATCGGTGCCGGGCCGGACCGGCAGATACAAATCCGCGTTGCGCGTGATCGGCGTCATGCGCGGATCGACCACGATCAGCTTGCCGCCTTGATCGCGGCACTTCCAGATGTAGCTCGTGGTGATGGGCGCGCACTCGGCCACGTTCGCGCCCACGACGAGCAGGACCTGCGCCTTCGGGATGTCGCTCCACGGAATCGGACTGCGGTCCGCGCCGAACGCCGGCTTGTAGGCCGTGCCCGCCGACACCATGCACAGCCGGCCGTTGTAGTCGATGTGCCGCGTGCCGAGCGCCACCCGCGCGAACTTGCCCATCAAGTAGGCTTTCTCCGTCGTCAGCGACGCGCCGCCGTACACGGCCACGGCGTCCTTGCCGTGCCGGTCCTGCAGTTCCCGCAGACGGCGCGCGGTGAACGACAGCGCGGTGTCCCACGATGTCTTCTCGAACCCCTGATCCGTGCGCATCAACGGGTCGAGCAAGCGATCGCGGTGACCGCCCTGCAGGTAGCGCTTCACGCCCTTGGGGCACAACATGCCGTGGTTGAACGGGAAGTCTTCCCACGGCTCGAAGCCGATCACGGTGTTGTCCCGGACCTTGAGCTGGATGCCGCACTGCTGGCCGCAAAAACAGCAATGCGTCTTCACGAGCGTGTCGGGCGCGTGCTGCGCCTCGTTCAGCCATCCGCCGGCCGGCGTGAAGTTGAGGTGCGGTCCGTACGTGTCGATCAGCGCGTCGATCGATTGCGGCAGTTTGGCCATGTCAGCGAAGTCCCTTGATGCGCAATTGCGCCGTCGACAACGTGCGCCGTTTGCACGACGGGCACAGGTCCTGCCATGTGCCGCCATCGGCCATGCGGTAGTTGAATCCCATTTCCGGCAGCACCTTCTTGACGTCGTCGATGTGCATGCGCGAGGCGAATCGCGTGCCGCACCGCACGCACAGCGCTCCGGCGTCGGCCGCGCCAGCCCGCTGGTACAGCTTCACGCCCAGCTGGGCCGGCCGTTGAAAGATGTGGAAGAACTTGCCGAACGGCAGATAGAGCAGCGCGGCGACCACTGTGATCGCGTGCAGAATGGCGAGAAAGCTGTAGAACTTGCCCTCGAGCCACCATTGCGACGCGGTCAAGGCGAGGCCGGTGACCGAGATGGCAAACAGCAGGATGAGCGGGAAGAAGTCCATGATGAACGTCTGCGTCGCCATCGGGCCCTCGTCGCGGAAGCGCCGCCACAGCGCCAGCGCGATGCCGCCGAGCACGAGCACGGCGGCGATGTCGAGACCGTGAAACAGCAATTCGGCCGTGATCGTGCCCAGCCCGAACGACATCGCCGGAAATCCGAACAGGTACGTGACGTACGTCATCTGGTCGACCGGCGTGCGGAAGTAGATCCAGCCGAACACCAGCGGAAACGTGATGGCCACCGCGAGCATGCAGCCCCAGAACAGCAGCTGGTGCATGACCCAGCGCAGCGTGGACCGATGGCGGATGAACGGCTGCGCCACGATCTGGCGGCCGGTCAACCCGATCAGACGCGGCAGCGAGCGCAGCACGCCCTCGCGACGGAACAGTTCCCATCCGCGCTGCCAGTACACCCGCGTGGGCGGTTTCTCGAGCCACACGTTGTAGTGATAGAGGACGCCCCATGTGGCGAAGACCACCGCGAACGTGTAGATCACCAGCGCCGGATCGAAGCTCTGGAGATTGCGCGAGCCGACCACAATGAGCGCCACGAGCACGGCCGTGCCGAGCGTGGCCCACGCGCCCGATCTCAGCTGATCCGCGCGGCGGCGCAGCTCGGGCGGAAGCGCCAGGTCGAGCGCCGCCTGCCCGGCCGCGAACGTCGCGGCATTCAGGCGGTACAGCGCGAACGACACGGCGGCCAGCAGCAGGTAGGCCGGCCACACCGTGCCCAGCGTGTCGCGAAAGACGCCGATGAGGAGCGGCGGAAAGAATCCGCCGAGACCGCCCATCGCGCCGACCAGGCCGGTGACCGTGCCGGTCTCGTGGGGAAAGTACTCGGGCACGAGCTTGAAGACGGCGCCGTTGCCCAAACCCAGCAGCGACGCGCATCCCAACGCGCCCACGGTGAACGGCAACATCGACGGCCACGCCATCAGCAGCGCGAACGGAATGACACCCAGGAACACGCCGTTCAACACCCGCGCGCCGCCGATGCGATCCGCCAGCCAGCCGCCCGCAGGCCGGCAGAGCGTGGCCAGCACGACAAAGCCCGCCGTGCGGAATCCCGCGTCGGCCGGCGTCAATCCGAACTGATCCTTCAACAACGTCGGCAGGTAGATCGAGAACGCCACGAAACCGCCGAACGTGAGGAAGTAGAACGCCGACAGCACCCAGCTCAGGCGCTTCGTCGTGAGCACGGCGAACATCGCGGCGAATGTCTTGGGCGCGGGGCGGCTCGGCGCGTTGCGCGCAAACACCGCGAACGTCACGGCCCAGACCACCAGCAGCGCCGCGCTGGCGCGGAAGACACTCGGCCACCCGATCGACAGCGCGAGCACGGGCCCCAGGAACACCGCCACCGACTGGCCGATGTTGCCCATGCCGTACACGCCCAACGCGCTGCCCTGGCGCGCCGGCGGAAACCACGGCGACGCGAATCCGACGCCGACGGCAAACGACGAGCCGGCCAGCCCCAGAAAGAATCCGACCACGAGCAGTGATCGGTAACTGTCAACCGACGGCACGATCGCCACCGGCACAGCCACGACGAGCGCCAGCAGGGCAAACACGGCGCGGCCGCCAAACCGGTCGGCCAGAATGCCCATCGGCAGGCGCGCGAGCGATCCGAGGAGCACGGGCACGGCCACGAGCAACGCGGTTTCGGATGCCGTGAGGTGAAAGAGTTCGCGGAACCTCGGCGCGAACGCGCTGATCAGGCCCCACGCCGTAAAGCACACGGCAAACGAAACAGTGGCCAGTCCGAGTTGAAGACCCGGGTGTGCCGAGCGATCCGGTGGCGTCATTGATTTCCCGGGTCCATGTTATCCCGGCCCGCGCCGGCGAATTCGCTAACATGGAACAAATGATTCAGGATGCCAGTCCGATCTTCGCCGGACTCGACGATCGCGCGCGGCTGGCGATCCTGTCGGCCGCCCGGCCGCACGTGCTGAAGGCGCGCGACGTGCTGGCGCGGGAAGGCGAGCCGGCGCGGACGTTTCACGTGGTGCAGCTCGGACACCTGAAGCTGAGCCGCGTGAGCCTCGACGGCAACGAGATCGTGTTGCGCTTTGTGGGCCCCGGCGAACCGTTCGGCGGCGTGGTGGCCGTGGGTGACGCCACGTACCCGCTCACGGCCACGGCCGCCGAACCGACGCGCACGCTGGGCTGGTCGCGCGCGGTGCTGGAAGAATTGATGTCGGCGCACCCGCGCCTGCGCACCAACATCGTCTCGCAGATCAGCCGCCACCTGAGCGACGCGCTCACGCGCGTGCAGGAAGTCACGTCGGATCGGGTCGAGCAACGGGTGGCGCGCGCGCTGGTCCGGCTGGCCGCGCATGGCGGCGTGCCCACGCCGCACGGCGTGGACATCGCGCACCCGGTGACCCGTGACGAGCTGGCGGGGCTGGTCGGCACCACGTTGTTCACGGTCAGCCGGCTGCTCGCGCGATGGGAAACCGATGGACTCATCGCGTCGCGGCGCCGGCGCATCACGGTGCTGTCGCCGGACCGCCTGGCCGCCCTGGCCGAATCGCCCGCCAATCGCTCGTAGCACGTAGGGCCGAGCTTCAGCTCGGCCGTTGAAGGCCAGACTGACCATCTCCTGATAACCCACTCTAGAACCTGGCCCTAAGTACCGACGTTGCGCTGGCGCAATGTATCCACCCGATCGGCGCGCCATACTGTCTGTGAGATGCCCACCGCCCGAGTGCTGCGCGCCTACATCACCACCGGCCTGCTCTTCATGCTTGTCCCGGGCACGTTTCTGGGCGTCGTCAATCTGCTCCAGGTCAGCTCGCGCGAAAGCGTGGGCCTGGTGTCGTCGGCCTGGCTCCAGGCGCACGGCCACGCGCAGGTCTTCGGCTGGATCGGCAGCTTCATCCTCGGCATCGGGTTCTACTCGTTGACGCAGCAACACGCCGGGGCTCCCGTCCGGACGCGCGCCGCATGGACGTGCTGGGCGCTGTGGACGCTCGGCGTGTCGCTGCGATGGATCGCCAACGTGTACGACTGGCAGTGGCGCGCGCTGTTGCCGCTGTCGGCGGCCCTCGAGCTCGTGGCGTTCCTGATCTTCGTGTCGTCGGTCGCGGGCCATCGGCCCACCGGCGAGACGAGCCGCGGACTCGACCTGTGGATCCGGGTCGTCATCAGCGCCGTGATCGGTTTCGGCGCCACGCTCATCGTGAATCTGGTCACGAGCGTCATGCTGGCGTGGCAAGGCGAATCGGCGGCGCTGCCCCATCTGGTGGACCAGCGCTTTCTGGTGCTGATCGCGTGGGGGTTTCTCGCGCCCTTCATCTGGGGATTCAGCACGAAGTGGCTGCCGGTCTTCCTCGGCCTCGCCCCGCTTCGGCCCGCGTGGCTCGTGTCCGCGATGGCCATCAACGTCCTCGGCGTGCTGCTCACAATGGCGGGACTTGGCGGACCGGCCACGTGGTGTTTCGTGGCCGGCGCCGTGGGCGTCGCCTTCGCGATCCGCATCTTTGAGCCGGCGGCCCTGATGCCGAAAACCCGCGGCGTGCACGCTGCGTTCCCCGTGTTCGTGCGCATCGCCTATGTGTGGCTCGTGATCGCCGCCGCGCTCGGCGCGGCCGCGGCCCGCTGGGATGTCTCCGGCGGCATCTGGGGCGCGTCGCGGCATGCGTTCACGGTGGGCTTTGTGTCGGTGATGGTGTTTTCCATCGGACAGCGCGTCCTGCCGGCATTCGCCAGCGCGGGACTGCTGTGGAGTCCGCGGTTGATGGCCTGGACGCTCACGCTGCTCGTGGCGGGATGCACGCTGCGCGTGTCGTCGGAAATCCTGGCGTACCAGCACTACGCCATGTGGGCGTGGTCGGTGCTGCCCGTATCGGCGATCGTGGAGATGACGGCCTTCACGGTTTTTGCGGCCAACCTGCTCGTCTCGGTGTACCGCTCATGATGACGGTCAGCCCCCGCTGGGAGGATCCCCGCACGGTCGCCGGGTTCGTGTCGGGCGCGCCGAATGAGCAATTGCTCGCGTTCGCGCGGCGGTTCCTCGATCCGTCGCGCGCCTGCCGCTGCCTCGATCTGGGCTGCGGCGCCGCCCGGAACGCGCTGCCGCTGGCCGAAATGGGGTTTCGCGTGACGGGCACCGACCTGTCCCTGCCCATGCTCGAGGCGGCGCGCGATCGCGCCGCGCGACAGCCGCACGCGTTGCCCGTGGAGTTCATCCACGCGCCGATGGCGCCGCTGCCCTTTGCCGCCGGCACCTTCGATCTCATCGTGGCGCACGGCATCTGGAACCTGGCGCGATCGGGCGCGGAGTTTTTCGCCGCCGTAGCCGACGCCGCCCGCGTGGCGCGCCATGGCGCCGGCCTCTTCGTCTTCACATTCTCGCGGCACACGCTGCCGGACGAGGCGGCCGCCGACGCCGGCGAGTCGTTTGTGTTCTCGTCATGGAACGGCGAGCCGCAGTGTTTCCTGACCGAGGACGAACTGCTCTCGGAACTGGCGCGCGTGGGATTCATGCGGGACACGGACGCGCCCGTCACCGAGTACAACCGGCCCGACCCGGGCGCGGTCCGCGTCAGCGGTCCACCCGTGATTTACGAAGGAACGTTTACCAAGAGATCCAGTTAGAGGGGCGATATGTAGGGCCGAGCTTCAGCTTGGCCCTACACGCAGGAGGCTTCCATGTCACAGATCGACTATCAGGCCGGAGGCATCGTGAGCAAGCAACTGCTCAAGACACCAACCGGCAACGTCACGTTGTTTGCGTTCGACGCGGGTCAAGGCTTGTCCGAACATACGTCGCCGTATGAAGCGTTGATCACCATGCTCGAGGGCGAGGCCGACGTGACCATCGGCGGCACGACGCAGCGCATCGGCGCGGGCCAACTGCTGGCGCTGCCCGCCAACGTCTCACATGGCGTTCAGGCGCCGGCGCAATTCAAGATGACGTTGACGATGATCCGGGCGTAGCGTTGGCCTATTCCGGCGTCACGTCCCATTTCTTTCCGGTGAACGCGCCGCGCATCAGATAGACCGACGCGTGAATCGCAGGGACATTGGCGTTCTGCTCGGCCGTCAGCACGGTCGTGATCCTGGCCAGCGTCTTCATTTCTTCCGTGGTCATCGTCACGGCCTGGGCCACATGCGCAGACACCGCCTGGTCAATCTCCGCGGGGCTCCTGCCGGTCTGAATCGCGAGGCCGATCACGCCGCGGCTGGTCGTCCACTGATCGCGCAGCGCCGCCTGTGCCTTGAACTCGGCGTCCATGATCGACTTCACCTGCTTCTTCTGGCTGCCATCGAGCGTGAACATCGCGGTTAAAAGCTCCATGCGCGTGAGGCTCGTCGTCGCCGCGCCGCCGCGGCGGCCGCCCGCGCGCGGCATCGGCAGGTCGAGCAGTCCCGCCATCAGCAGGAACGCGTCGGCCGATTTGCTCTGCTGGTTCCTGTTGAGCAGCGCGAACACCTGCTGGAACGTGCGGGCCTCGACGGCCGTCAGCTTCGTGGCCGACGCGGTGTACGCGGCGAGTACCGGCGCCGTCTCGTCCGGCTTGCCGTCGAGCTCGAACAGGCGAAGCCGGAGCCGGATCATGTCCCGGCCGATCGGCGCCGTCTCGGCGGCCGTGGCCGTGAACAGCTTCTCGACGTCCGGCAGCTGCTTCTTGTCGTCGAGGTTCAGCGTGTCGACGAACCGCTCGAACGGCGTGGGCTCATGGAACGCCGGCGGTGGCGGCAGCGCTTCACCGCCTCCACCACCGCGGCCGGCCTGGGTTTGAAACACGAACAACGTGGCAATCAGTAGTTGGAACAGCACGGCCGCACTCCTTCGCCTCGGTCGGCTTCGAGAGGCCGACGGATAACGGTGAAGTATCCCACGGCGAGGGTGCGACGAATCGAGGACCGTGGTCGGCGTTCTCCTGCCATCGTGACCCTCCCCCGTGCTGACCCCGCCTCGCGCTCCAAGAGCCGACCGCCGCGCGAAGACAAAACGACAACGCCGGTACCCGGATATCGGATCAGCATGGCTCCGCCAGCGGCGGTCGTGGTGAGCTGTGGCCGGAGGATGAAGGGTTTCGTGAGCGCGTCGGCGACTTCCGCGTCGGACGTCAGCACCGTCACGCCAGTCTCTCCGCCCAACGCGTCTCCCGTGTACGGGTCGATCAAATGTGACCGTCGATTCTTACCTTCGCCAATCACGTGTTCGTAGGTGCCGGACGTGGCGATGGCTTCCCCGCTCGCCATGCAGATCCTTGCCGCCACTGACCGGCCGTCACGCGGGTCGAGAACACCGATCGGCCATCCCTTGCAGGGGGCACGATACCCCGACGCCGGGTCGGCCGCACGGGCGGATGGTGGTTCACCGAGCGCCTTCAGACTACTGTTGCCCAGATTCACGAGTGCTGACGCGATGCCTCGATCCCGAAGTACCTGAACGGCGCGTTCCACGGCGTAGCCTTTCGCGATGCCGCCGAGGTCGATCTCCATGTCGGAAAGCTCAAACTGGATCTGGTTGTGCTGAGCGTCCATCCGGACGTGATGCCACCCGACTCGTTGCCGAGCGGTTTCGATGGCCTTCGTCCGGGACAACGAGCCGCAGGGTCGTTCGGTCGGACATGGCGGAAGGAATCCCCACGCGCGGACGAGGGGACCGACCGTGGGGTCGAAGAGGCCATCGGTTTCTTCGGCCATCCGCAGGGCCGTGCGAACGCGCTCGAAGAGTTCACCGCTCACCCTCACCCACGGGCGCGGTCGCTGCGTCGCGTTCGCAGCCGCGTTCATGCGCATGAGCTCAGAATGCGGGTTCCAATTCGAGAGCACCGCATCAATCCGCCTCAACTCGGCGTACGCAGCGTCGATGGCGCTTCCGGCGTCGCGTTCGCGGTCACGGGATGAGCGCTCCAGTGTCGCCCGTTCGCCCACTGGGAACACGGTGATCTCGCAAAGCGTGCCCATCACATAGCGCACCTGCTGCAGGGGACGCCCGGGAGGACGCGCGGCGACCCACGCCGGGTCCAAGCACACCAAGGCGAGGCATGACACGACGCCCCAGACACGACTCAGCATCGGCGACATCACTGGTGACCCGGATAGAACAGGTCCGTCAACACGAGCGCCTTCTTGACACCCCGCGACACCGCTTGGGAGGACAACGTGGCGCCCGTGTAGTTCACGATGTCCCGGTTGACTTGAATGGGGTCGGTGCTCTTCTTGCCGTGATATTGGCGCAAGAAGCGCCCTTCCCGGACTTCGGAACCTCGCGATTCCCGGAACTCCATGATCGCGACATCGCGAATCTCGTGGGTGGGCGTCGTCCCGACGATGAACGTGATGCGCTCCTCTTTGCCGATTTCGTTCATGATGACGGCGCGGCCGATCACATGCTGATTTGTGTCATAGCCGACAAAGTACGTGTATTGCGTTTCCGGAAACCGCAAGCCACTCGCACGTTCCAGGGATGAACGCTGTTCGGGTGTGAGCTGCCGGATCTCTTTGGTCACGGACGCCGCGCTCGGGATGGCAATCTTCACGGCCTGCGCCTCGGAGAGGTACGTCTCGGCCGACAGGCTGGCGATCGCCACCGATGCGACACACAGCGCGATGAAATGTTTCATGCGGTCCTGGTTCATTTCCCCGATTGCCAGTATCGAAAACCAAAAATGGCGAGACCGGTCACCAAAAGGACAGACCATGCAAGTGTGGTCACGTCCAGAATGAGCGATCCGGCTTCGCCAAACACGCGTCCCGAATGCAGATCGGTCACCACAATATCCGAACGGACCGCCGGCCCGTCGTCGGGACGGTACCCGGCAGGCAACCATCGGCGGCTGACGTAGCGGTCCTGCAGATCGAATCGGTCTCGTTGCTGGATCACGAAACCCGTGGTGATGATCACCAGCAGGTTGAGGCTCGCCAGGAGGCCGATCCATGCGTGTACCGCGCGCAAGAGGCGCTTGTACCGTTTCCCGTCATTCATCTGCCTAGCCTACCTCTCGCCGATCAGAACACGTAGGCGATCGATCCAATGAATCCGTTCCCGCCGTACTCGCGAAACGGGATCGGATTGTTCCCGAAGTCCGCGTGGCCGATTGGACCGGGCACGCTCGGAATCGGTCCCAGCGTGCGGTTGAACGTGTACCCGATCTTGAAGATCACGGACGGCGAGGGCGCGAAGTTGATCGCTGCCGTGACGCGTTGACGGTTGAGATAGAAGTTTGACAGGGTACGATCCAGTCGTACGCCCTCGATGCGGATGACTGGAGCTAAATACGCGCCTTCGTCCAGCTTCTGACCGAGTTTGCCCAGCGAGAACAACTTGTAGGCGCCTTCGAGGTAGAAGCCATCCTGACCGGGTGAGGGCTGGGCGACGAACTCGGCCAGCGCGCTCACGGACGCGGGATCGCTGACGTGCACAACCGGGGGCGCGGGACTCCTGGCGGGAATGCCATGGCCGCGGATGCTCGACCGGCCATACTCGCCATTGATCGCCAGGGGGCCTCGTTGGTAGGAACCATCGAGAAAGGCGATGGTAACGTCCTGCGACGGATCGCCGAAGTTGCTGAACGTCCCTTTGTACAGCGACCCGCCGAACTCGAGGCCGAGCACCGGCGAGAAGCCCACCCTCCCGGTCACCGCCTTGTTCGCGTTGTTATCTTGAAAGGCGATCTGGCCGGGTTCCGCGGTCGACGACTGCCCGACAATCCGCGAGAAAGGCGTCGGCACGCCGTCGGCATCCAGGCGCTGCATCCCATTCAGGACGTTCGCTTCGTACGTCAGTGTCATCTCGTGAGGCAGCGACACGCGCCCGCGGATCCCGACGCCGGCATCCCGGTACGCGGTCGGAACGATGTACTGGTTGACGAGAGGCCGCAGCGTCAGCATGTTCAGATTCGAGTCGTGATACGTGTTGAAGCGGCCGATCGCCGGCACCAGAATGCCTCCACGCACGCTGAACTCGGGCCGCATCTTCCAGTCGACGAACGCTTGCTCCACGTCAATTTCATGGGCGCCCAGCTCGTATTCAATCTCGGAATTGAACACGATGTTCTGCCGCTGGGAGAGGACCGAGGCCAGGCCGAGGACGAGGCGCGTGCTCTGGAAGGTTGGCGTGCCGCCGCCGTCGTTCTTCTCGTTCAACGCCGACCCGCGCATCTGGAAGTCGCCGTACCCGCCGAGCGTGATGCGATCGGTGCGCAGAAGGTTGCCCGCCCCGGAGAGATCTCCGCCGTTGGCTTTGGTCGCCATCGCGAGGCGAGGATCGGTGGGCAGTGCGGTCGATTGCGGCGCGCCTTTGATGTCGGGCGCCTGCGCCGCTGGAGCGGCTTCGCCTGGGCGCGGCGCGGTGCCACTCTGGGCGCGTAAGCGCTCCACCTCGTCTTTCAATTGCTGTAACTCGCGACGCAATCGTTCGACGCTGATCGAGGTTTGCGCCGGCGTCGGCGCGGACGGGTGCGCGTCACCGGGTGCCGCGCCCGCTCGACCGGCGGGCGCCGTGGTCGTCGGAGGCGGCGACGCCGTCTGGTGTTGCGCGGCCAGAGGCGCCGCGGTGGCAAGACATCCAACGAAGACCAATACATTCAGTCGCATACGAACCTCATGATGAAGGAAGCGAAACACCGATGTGACGTGTTGGAACCGGCGGCCGCACGCCGCGGAGTATCCGGTCGTCTGGCATGAATCCCCGGGCGCATGAAGGCCTCCGGCCTGTTGCGCCGACACGCCCGGTTCCCTCACAATGCAGGAGTCGGACGCGTCAGGCGCGCGAGCGAATGACACGGTCTGTCCGGACCACAGCGTTCGATCGGCCCGCCGGTGTGTGCAGCACCGCGCGGGCTTTTGTGTGCTGACCCGTCGCGTCGCGCGACCGATCTCAGACACACTAACAAGCATTTGATTGGTATGTCAACCGTTCGTGTGATATAGATAGCGTCATGGAAACGTGGAAGGAGTTCGAGGCCAACGAACTGACGCACAGCGCCGCGCACCACCTGCTCGCCATTTACGACGTGGGCCTGAAGTATGGCGGTTGGGCCCGTGTGTCGGATATCGCGCGCGATCTGAACATCACGCGCGGCAGTGTCTCAATCAACCTGCGCGCCTTGAAGAAACGCGGGTGGGTCGAGACCGACGCGCACCGGTTGGTGAAGCTGACGTCCACCGGACTCCAGGCGGCCAAGTCGGTGATGGCGAAGCGCGTCATCTTGAAGACATTCATCTCGGACATCCTCGGTGTTCCCAGGACACAGGCGGAGATCGACAGTTGCAAGATCGAGCATTTGATCAGCCAAGCCACCGGCGAGCGGCTCGCGCTCTTTCTGCGCTTTCTCAGCGGCGACACCCGGGCGACGCACGATCTCATCCCGCGATTCCGCCGTTTCCGTGGGGACTGTCCGAAGAACCGCACGTGCGACGTCTGTAAGGGGCAGTGCTTGATGGACGAACTCAAGCGCGCCATCTAGATCGCACCGGCCATGTGCGCGAATCGTGCCGATCTCGTGGAGGACTTGAATCGCCTGATGGCGGAAGAAGCCGAGGCCTGCCTCCGGTATTTCCAGATGCGCTTTCGTCTGCGCGGGCCGGGCCGCGTCGCCGCGGAAGCCTTTTTCGAGGACGCCCTGAGGGAGACCCTGGAACACGCGGATGCCATCGCGCAGCAGATTCGGTCGCTCGGTCATATCCCGCGCCTGCGCATCGACCTGTCTTTGGACGGCGGCCCGATGCGTCCCGCCGAGGCGTTAGCCGAGGCGCTCGATGTCGAGCAGCAGGCGTTGGACGCGTACAAGGAATTCTTGCCGCGCACGGCGAGTCATCCAACCCTCGAGAAATTCATTCACGCGCAGATCGCGGTCGAAACGGAGCACGTTCAGGAAATTCTCACGATCGCGCCGGCCGGGGCGCCTTTGAAGCTCGTCGACAAACCAGGATCGTGACCCGCCGCGGCGCGCCCCTTCGCGGGGGGCACGCGGTCAGGACGTCGCGCCGAGTCCTTCCGCCAGCCGCCGCGCGCGCGTGGCGGTCGCCGAATACGCGGCGGCGTGCGCGCGCGCGATCCCCGCCAGGTCGGTCGCGCCGACCGACTCGATCTCGTGCCGCAAGTACGTCACGAGCGGATGCACCGCGCGCTCGGATTCACCCAGCGCCAGCAGCCGTTCGAGCGTGGCGTGCGCACCGTCCGCCAGTGCCTGACACTTCGCCGGTGCCGCCGAGGGAAGCGCGCGCACCGCCGCCGCGGCCGTGTCTGCTTCGCGGGCGACCTTTGCCAGATGCGCGCGGACCAGCGCCATGCGCGCCGGGTCCGGCGCGTGCCGCGCGGCGTTTGCCCCGGCATCGACCCAGCCCTCCCCCACCCGCGTCGGCGCCTTCAACGTGTGCTCCCACACGCCCGCGGCGGCCATCCGCACCCAATCTTTTTCGGTCGGCGCCGCGCCCACCGGCGCAAACTCGATGCGGCCCGTCTCGCGCGTACGGCGGCTCTGCAGGATTCGCGCACCGGCCAGCACGGGCGCCGGCGCCTCCCCCATCGCGAAGCGCGCCGCCGCGGCGGCGTCGGCGGGCGCCAGGGCGAATCGGCACGCATAGTGATGGCACTCTGCGTCAAGCGCGCACGGATAGCACGCGGTCTCGGGCTCGATCACGACGTGGCCCGCACCGTAGGGTCCGGTCTCGAACGCCGACACGGGTCCGGAAGAAATGTCCATCACCCGCGTGCCGACGGCCGCCGCGATATGCATGGGCCCGGTATCGTTGGTGATCAGCAAGCGGCAATCCCTGAAGAAGGCCGCGAGTCCGCCCAGCGAAGATTCGCCGGCGGCATTGACGACGGGCCGCGTCACGGCTGCGGCAAATGCCGCCGCGAGCGCACGCTCGTTCGGACCACCGATCACCACGATCTCGCCGAGCGCCGGGTCCAGCGCGTCGGCCAGCGCGGCGAAGCGTTCCACGGGCCATTGCTTCGACTCGGCGCTCGCGCCGAGCTGCATCGCAATCAGCGGGCGCCCGTTCAGGCGGCGCTCCTGCAGGAACCGCCCGGCCCAGGCCTCGTCCGCCGGAGTGATGGCGATCTCGAGTCCCTGCACGTCGCGCGCCACGCCCGCCGTCCACGAGAACAAGTCGACCAGGTGAAAGCACCCGAGTTCGCGCGATCGCACCGCCGCGCGCAGATAAGTCATCCACGGGCTGTCGATGCCGCGGCGGCGATCGGCGCGCATCACCAGTCCCACGCGCCGTTTCGCGGGCAGCATGGACGTGATCAGGGCCGACATGTCGGTGTGCGTGAGATTGACGATCAGGTCGAACGGCGTGCGCGTGCAGCCGCGGATGAAGACGCGCAGGTCTTCGAGCGACGGTTCCCAGCCGGCGTCGCGCGCGGCGAGCGATCCGGCCAGGCCGGACAGCGGAAAGGCGATCAGCCGGTCGTAGAGATGCGCCGGGAGCGGCGTGACCGCGAAGGTATCCATCACCATCAGCGAGATCTCGGCTGAGGGGTGCTCGCGGCGAAGACCGCGCAGGAGCGGCCCGGTCATCAGGATGTCGCCGATGCGGCACAACTGGACGACCAGGATCGTGCTCACAGCGCGCCGGTCTGGACGTGACGCAGCACGCGCATCATCGCCTCGTCGCGTGTCATCTTCGGGGACGTGCGCTCGAGGGCGTCGATCGCACGGGCGAGACCGTCCCCCGACGTCGCGTGGTGATTGTGCGGCGCGGCGGCGCCGGGCTGCAGCGCGGCCGGCAGCGTCTCGCTGAAGATCCGCCGCACGCGATCGACGAAGCGGTGTTCGGCCACGACCCGGGCCCGCGCGCGCGCCGCGATGGCCGCGCGCTCGTCCGGCCGCGCGAGATAGTGCGTGATGAGCGACCGAAGTTCGCGTGCCGAGCGAAACGTCACCATCTCGTCATCCGCGAACAGCGCCGGCAGCGGGCGCCGGGCGTCGACGAGCTGAAACGCGCCGCACGCCGCGAGTTCGAACGTGCGGGGGTTCACGTAGTCGGGATCCGGGTCGAGACCCTCGACATGATTCGCGGAATGAATATTGAGATTGATCTTCGTCGCCGCGAAGATGCGGATCATCTCGTCGAGGCTGAATCGCGCGCCCCCGTCGGCGGCCAGCCGCGCCAGTTCGGTGGCCGTCCAGCCGTCGCCCCAGATCCTCGGGTTGAGATCGATCAGACCCAGCAGCATGCGCTGCCGGTTCAGATACGGCGCACCGGCAAAGCTCACCTCGGCGCCAAAGCGGCGGCGCTCGGCGTCAGTCAGCGCGACGGGCGCGTGCCGGCCGGGATCGCAGGCCGTCGGCAGGTACACCGCTTTCGGCGCGCCGGCCTCGCGCAGCATCGACAGAAACGGCTCGTCCTGTATGGCGAAGATCACGTCGTAGTCTTTCGCCACGAGCTTCCAGTACGGCAGGACGCGGAAATTCTCGACGAACCAGAACGCGACCGTGATGCCCGCGCTGCGAAGGCGCTCGCACACCGACGCGTTCAGCGGCGCCTGCGCGAGCGCGATGACCAGGTCGGGCCGCCACTCGGACGCCGACGCAATCACCATTTCGCCGAGCACTTTCGCGTAGTCGGCTTGGAGCCGCGTCGTGTGCGCGGCCGGCACGGACAGGCGCGAAATCGCCTCCCAGCCGGCGCCGAACGCGCCGTAATCGATCAGCCGCGTGTCCGCGCCCAACGCATCGCACGCGCGCGCCGTGGAGCGCGCGGTCTCGAGCGATCCGCCGTAGATCGGCCCCGCCACCAGCACCCGGGGTCGCCGGAACGGCCGAATCGGTGCCGGCTCGGCCATTACGCCGCCGTCGTGGCCAACAGCCGCGCCGACTCCCGAATCGCTTTCAGGACCATCGGCCAGCGCCGCACGGTGCTGGCGATGTCGTACTCGATCGCGTCCGCCACTGCCGTCCAGTCGTGAGCGTTCTGCGCCCTCAACAACGTCTCGGTGTGCCCGATCAGGTTATTGATCATCTGTACCGCCGACACGCGGCCATCGCCGGTCACGCTCAGATCCACACCGGTCGCCTGCGCGACCGTGCTGGTGACGACGACGAGAGAGCCCAGACTGTCGGCAAAGTTTGCCAACGCGAGATTCGCGCCGGTGACGTCCTGGCCTCGAAACGATCCGCCGAGGCACATGGCCGCTTCGACGATCGTGGCGGTGACCTTCTCGGCCTCATCGAGGGTGTCGCGGATCAGATCGGCCGGACGCGCCGTTTCGACGCAAACCTCGGCATCGGCGCCGAGCGGCATGGCCCGCAGGCTGGGCGATCGGAATGCCGGCCGGTCGACACCACCGAGACGGACGGCCGTCACGACGTCCTCGCGGACTGCACACTGCGCATCGAGGATATCGAGCAGTTCTCCCCACGTTTCCGCCTGACGGACCGCTCCGGTGATATCGCCGTTGACCAACACAATCGCCATTGCCGCGAACCTCCGGCCCTGCGTATTGCGAGAACCGGGCCAAGTCAGCCGGCTGCCCGGCATCACCCTTGCAGCCGGTCTTTCGGCCGCGGTCCGCGCCAAAGGTGGCCGTCCGTCCAGGCGCGTAGCCGTCGGAGGAGTTCGATGATGAAACAGGACGCGTTTCTCAATCCCACGCTGTCCGTCGACAGCGTGGACACGTACATCATGCGCACGGCCCTGCTGAACGCCATCAAGAACAGCTTGCCGTCGTTGAGCGGAACGCTCCTGGACGTCGGCTGCGGCGAGATGCCCTACCGGGAGTTCATCCTCGAAACCTCACGCGTGCAGCGCTACATCGGACTGGACGTTCGCAAGGCGACTGATCAAGCCGGACGCCACCCCGATCTGTTCTGGAACGGCGCCCACATTCCGCTGGCGGACGGCTCGATCGACTCGGCCATCGCCACGGAGTTGTTTGACACCCTGCCCGATCTTGACGTCGTGCTTCGCGAAATCTGCCGGGTGTTGAAGCCGGGAGGCACGCTCTTCTTCATGGTTCCGTTTGTGTGGCCGCTGCAAGGCCGCCGCTACACGCCGGTCTCGCTGCGGCAGCACCTGGAGGGCAGCGAATTCGACGTGCGCAGCATCACCGCGCTCGGCGGTTGGAACGCGAGTCTGGCACAGATGATCGGTCTCTGGTTGAATCGCAGCGGGCTGACACCCGATGACCGGCGACAGTTCTTCACCGAGCTCACGCCCCTGTACGAGGAACTGGTTCGTTCGGACTCGGTGCCGGCCGAGACCAAGGATCAGACGATGTCCCCGGGCTTCCAGGGCATGGCCGTGAAGCGTGCGCGGGCGGCCGACGTCCCGCTGATATCCGTCTGCATTCCAACCTACAACCGCAGCGCGTACATCGGCGAGTGCCTGCGCAGTGTCCTGGACCAAGCGGACGAGCGGTGTGAAATCATCGTGGTTGACGATGGCTCCACTGACAATACCGAGCAGATCGTTCGACACCTCGGTCGCCCGGAGATTCGCTACGTCAAGAAGGCGCACACCAACGGGTCCGACACGAGGAATCGCGCCATTGCCGAGGCCACCGGCGACTACATTCTCTGGGTGGATTCCGATGACCTGCTGCTGCCGGGAGCGATCCGCAAGCATCGGACGGCCATGCGCACGCACCCGGAGGCCGATGTCCTTTACGGCAACCTGAAGATCTTCGGCGATACGCGCCGACTGCCCGCTGCCCAGATACTGTACGAAGACTTTGGGCGCCGCAGTGATCACCTCTTGTCCCTGCTCGTCAGCTCGTGTCCGATTCCACATCAAGGCACGGTCGTCCGCAAGTCACTGTACGACCGCGTTGGTCCGTACGACCCGGAGTTCATTCGCGCTCACGACCACGAGTTCTGGTGCCGCGCGGTCGCCGAAGCCACGTTCACACACGTCGGGGGCTACACGTGCCTGTGGCGATGGCACGACACGAACCTGTCGTCGGGCAGCGTGGCGATAGACACCCGGTTCGAGGCACGCCTGCTCAAGAAGCTGACGCGAGACCACTCGATCGAAGAACTGTTCCCGTTCATTGACTGGACCGACCGCAACTCGTCACGCATCTTTGCCTATTTTCAGGTGGCGAAGGCCTTCATCAATTGGAGGGACACCGAGGAGGCCTTCGCCTGGATTGAACGTGCGGTCGGAATCATCAACCCAGGATGGCGCATGCCACAAGGTCCGGACGAGCAGAAGTGGAAGATGGTGGAGCTGCTCGTCAGGGAGACTTTCAAAGACGACCTGCAGACACGCTCCGAATTCGACCACGGTATCGATGCGCTCCGAAGACGGAAGGCCGCAGCGCCCGCGTCGACGGCGTTCGACCGAACGTTCTACGAGAACAAGCTGGCCCGCCTCGGCGCACGCCTGAAGGCACAGCCAGGGGACATCGCGACAACAGAACAGCTCAAAGCGGAACTATTGCTGAAGACCCTGCCTCGAGCCACCGCGGCTGCCACGCCGCTCGTCTCGGTGGTGATCCCCTTCTACCGCCAGTCAGACACGATCGCCGCCACCCTCGACTCGCTGGCCGCCCAGACGTATCGGCGGTTCGAGATCCTGATTGTGAGTGACGGTGATCCCGCGTTTCCAGAGCGAGTGGTGGAACAGTTCAGAGGGGAGCACCCGGACATTCCAGTTGTCTGCGAGGTCAAGCCGCATTCGGGCCTGGCCGCCACCCGCAACTGGGCGATCGAGCGGGCACAGGGCGCCTATATCCTCCCGCTCGACGCGGACGACCTGATCGCATCGGTGTTTCTCGAGAAGGCCGTTGCCGTGCTGGAGAGCGACGCGTCTCTGGGTTTCGCATACACGGACACGCTGTGCTTCGGCGAGAAGAATGAGATCTGGATTCATCCCGATTTCAACTCCAGGCGGCTGCTGCAGCACAACCTGATGACCTGCACGACGTTGTTCCGACGGGACCTGTGGGCATCTGTCGGCGGGTACAACGTCAACATGCAACACATCTACGAGGACTGGGATTTCTGGATCGGGGCCGTCGAACACGGATTCCGGGCCGCGCACATTCCCCTGCCTCTGTTCATCTATCGAAAGAAGAAGCAGTCGATGATCGCCGGGGCGCAACAACACGAAGGCCTCGCGAAGACGCAAATCATCGTCAACCATCCCAGCCTGTATCAGCCCCTCACGGCCGACCGTCGGAAGGTCCTCGACGCGGCACCGGTTGGGGTCATACCCGAATCGCTCCTCAGGCCGCCGATCCACACGGAGGCCGGGAGTCAGAACCGCACGCTGGATCCCGCGCCCGAGTTCACCTGCACCGAAGACGTGTTGCGCAGCCTGAGGGGACGCATCGCCATCGTCGGCAATGCCACACCGAAAGGCGAACTGGCTACGTTGATTGATGCGTTTGACGTGGTCGTCCGGTTGAACAATTTCGAGCTCTCCGGTTTTGAGCGTCTGGTCGGCCGCAAGACCTCGTATCGCTGCACCAGTGGCTGGCAGGACATCGAACCGCGCGACGAGCACCTGGAGTTCAGCCCGTTCACGGCGACAACGCCGGAGTCGAGCCACATCCCGCTCTACGAGCAGCGCTGCCAACGCCCGTTGTTGACCGCGCGGACGAACGTGCATGTCCTGCATCCGGGCATCGCGAAGCCGTCAACCGGCTTCGCGCTGGTCGCGTTGTGCTCGCATCTGGCGATCCCCGTCGAGGTTTTTGCGTTCGACGGTTTCAAGACGCCGCACTATTGGAGCGGACACGACACGTTTCACACGACACACTCAGGGGATGAATTCGCCGTGATGTGCGGCCTGCCGCACGTCACGGTCCATACCGGTCCGTTCCACATCAAACCCGGCTACATCTCACGGGACACGCCGGAGTACTTTGAAGACTCGGTGACCGACAAGACAGGGGACGTGTGGCAGCCGGACGTGTATCGCCTCGCCGCGCTCGTGGCGCGCCGCCTGGGTTGCGACCGTATCATCGACGTGGGCTGCGGACGAGCGCAGAAGCTGGCCGCGCTGTATCCGGAATTTTCAATCACGGGCGTGGATTACGGCGACAACATCCGCTTCTGTCGACAGCAGCATCGGTTCGGGCAGTGGATCGAAGCGGATCTCGAACAACCGTTCACGGTGAAGGCACCGCCGGCCCGGCTGCGCCGCAGCGTGGTGGTGTGCTCGGATGTCATCGAACACCTGATCGATCCTACGGCGTTGCTGCGGACTCTGCGCGACCTTGTTCGACACGCGCCTGCGGTCATCCTTTCCACGCCGGAACGGGACCGGACGCGCGGCATGGACGACCCCGGCCCGCCGAAGAACCGGGCGCACGTCCGCGAGTGGAACCTGCGCGAACTGGAATCCCTGCTGAAGGCCGCCGGTTTTACGGTGAACTTCATCGGATTGACCAGGAGCAATACGAACTCCAACGAGATGAACACCACCGTCGCCGTGCTCACGCCGGCGTCCGCGACCGGGCTGCTCGAAGCAGGGAACACGGGGCAGGCCATTGTCATCGAAGGCGAATCGGTGCGGTTCAGGGATGCCGATGACACGCGAGTACCGGCGCCGACGCCTCGAACGCATCAGAAGATGGTCAGCTTCATCGTCCCTCTCAGAGGCCGAACCGAACATCTCGATGGATTCATCCATACGATTGAGCGGACCTACGCGGATATTCCGTATGAAGTGATCCTGGTCGAGCAAGCCGACGATCTCCTTTTCAAACGAGGACAGCTCTGCAATCTCGGCTTCAAGAAATCACAGGGCGATATCGTGGTCTTTCAGGACATCGACACGAGATATCTGGAGCCCATTGACTTCGAGCATCACCTGAACAGACTCGGAAGACCGTACGCGGGGTACGACACGATCGCCCATATTCAGGAACCGCGCGTCGGGGAATACGTGGTGACGGAGACCGAACCCCGCCCGTGGGGCTATGGGGCCTGCGCGGTCTTCTCCCGGGAGCAATTCAAGGCCTGCCACGGATTCTCCAATCTGATCGTCGGATGGGGCGGAGAAGATGATGTCATCGCGGCCAGGGCCCGGATGGAACGACTCGCCTGTACGTTGGCCCACGTCACTCATGACCAACTGCCGCGAAATGAAGTCACGAACACGGCGTGGCACAAGCAGAACGTCTTCTTTATGCAAACGGACCACAGCCGGAATCACTCGAAGGATTCATTTCGACAGACGATGGCGACGGAGATCTCCTGCGGCCCACTTAGAGACCGGGCGAACTTCACGATCTACCGATACAAGGACATTTCCGTCCCTGACGATTTCGTGTACAAGCTCCATCTCAGAAATCGAGAGGCAGGCGAGGTTTCACAACTCGTCAGCGCGCAGCAGACCGACGGGGCGGACGAACTGACCCGGCTCCTGGCTACGGTGATCACGCCGAATTCGTCGGTCCTTGATGTCAGCGCTGGCGCGAAGACGCTGGCTCGCCACCTGCCGGCCGGCTGCGAGTATCTGCCGATCGACGTGGCGCCTTCACGCGCGGACACACTGTTCGCGGATCTCGGCGCGGGCAGACTCGCCAATCTGCCCCACGCCTACGATTACGTCATCAGTAACGGCGTGATGGAATATGTCCGGCCGGTCGGCTACTTCCTCAATCAGGTTGCGCGCTGGGGCCGCACGGTCATCTTGGCCTATCCAACAACCGACCTCACGCCCGATTTCGCCAGCCGGCAACGATCGGGCTGGGCCAATCACCTCTCGGGGCGCGAACTCACGCGCCAGTTCCGTCGCCAGGGCTTGAGGGTCACGAGCCGGACGCGGTGGCGAGAGCTGGACATCTTCGTGCTCGATCCAGCCGCCGCGAGGCAGCTGATGCATTTCGATCGTGCTGTGGCGCCCCGGCCCGACATTCAGTCGGTGTGTCGACTGGATGCGACCAATGCCGGTGATTTCCACAGCGCGCCGTTCCGCTACGTCGATCTCGGAACCCTGCGCTGCTCGGACATCATCACGCTCCCCCGGCCGAATGAGCTGGCGAGACAGCTCGTTATTGGCGGCGGCGGTTTGCTGGGCAGCCCTTCCTTTGAGCCTTTCTGGCAACAGCTCTTTTCACGTTCCTACGACACGGTGGTGGGCTGGGGCATGGGCGACAACGCCCGAGTGGACACCACGTCGGGTTTCGTCGATCGAACCGAGTGCGTCTACCCGGACTATGTCAGGCGCTTCGATCTGCTCGGCGTTCGCGACATCGGCACACCGTACGAGTGGGTGCCGTGCGCGAGTTGTCTGCACCCCCTGTTCGACGAGGAGTGGCCGATCGAACACGACGTCGTGGTGTTCGAGCACAAGCGAGTGCCAACCGGCATCGAAGAGTTTCCCAAGATGAACAACGACACGAATGACCTCGCGCGCGTCCTGCGTTTCCTGGGCAGCGGTCGCGTGGTCATGACGAATTCCTACCACGGCGCGTACTGGGCACAGCTGCTTGGCCGCGGCGTGCTGGCGTTTCCCTTCAGTAGCAAGTTCTACCATCTCCGGCACAAGGCGACGCTCTGCCGTCCCCACGAGTGGAAACAGCACCTGGACCGGGTCGAGGACCAACCACCAGCCTTGCAGGAATGTATCGACGCCAACCTGCGGTTTGCCCGCAAAGTGGCGGCCCGCCTCGATCTCTCCTCTGTTCCGGTCCCAACAGCTTCACAGCCCGAACACCCGCCGGCGACCACCCTCCGGCCGGCAGCGTACGCGAGCGTCCTCCCGCTGAGCCTCGGCGAGCAGGCCGCCGGCGCCATGTCTGAACTCCGCTGAACGCCGGGTTGGGCCGTCGACGACTATGGACATCACCCCCGTTTCCACCGTTGGCCAACGTCATCGCGAACTCATTCTGTCCCGGCTGCCCGCCGACGGCCGCCTGCTCGTCTGGGGCGCGCGCGATGCCGCGTTGCTGTTCGCCGAACAGCTTCCGCTCGGTGCCACGCTTCACTGGATTGAACACGACGTCCGCGAATACCGACGGCTGGCTCCTCACTTGCGCGCGTGGCCCGGCGTTCGCAGCCTGTACTGCCCAGTCGAGCACGGCTCGCTCGCGGAGGGAACCGCGGCCGAAGACACCGTGGCCGAAGAGGGCGGCTATCTGCTCCCCGGAGCGCAGAATCACGTCGACGTCATCGTCGTTGACGGTCTCCTTCGTCACCGCTGCCTGTTGCGGGCGATCGAGCTGCTCGCGCCCGGCGGAACGATCTTTCTGCACGATGCCCAGCGAGAGCGCTACGATCTCGCAAAGAGCGCGTTGGTCGAGTACGGCGAGTGTGGACCGTGCGGCGACCCGTCCGGAGCACATCTCTGGTGGGGCGGATTGTCGCGATCACCCGTGGTTGGTCGATCCACAGACGGCGTACTGCCGCTGGTCGTCAACTTCTACACGGCCAATACCGGTTACGAAGCGGAGGCCAGGAAATTGCAGGAATCGTGCCGGGCGCTGAACCTCGAGATCTATAGCGAAGCGGTGCCGAGCCAGGGCGCGTGGGAATTGAACTGCGCCTACAAGGCGCGCTTTCTGTTGCGCGTATGGGAACACACGAAGCGACCTGTGCTGTGGCTGGATGCTGATGCCGTGGTGCGCAGGGTCCCGGAGCTCCTGCGCGGCGCCACGTGTGATTTTGCAGTGCACAAAGTGTACGGATGGCAGTTCGCGAGCGGAACGGTGTTTCTCAACCAGACCCGTGGCGCCGAACGACTGCTCCGCCGCTGGGTGGAACGATCCGCAGCGACACCGTCGGTCTGGGATCAGGTCACACTTGATCTGGCGTGGGAGGATATCGTCCGCGAACAACCGCTCGAGACGCTCTGGTTGCCGGACAACTACACCAAGATCTTTGACCGGCCTTCGCAGTTCGGCCCGGAGGAAGTCGTCATTGAACACTTTCAGGCATCGCGCCGGTTGAAGAAGGAGATTTCCGGCAACAACGAAGACAAGCGGCCGGTCTCAGATCCGGCCCTCCGCGCCGCCCGCAGTGCTTCCAGGCCACGGAGACAATTCCTGAGCCCTGCCGACCGTGGGACGCTCGATCGTGGTGTCCACCAGCCTGGCAGACGACGCGACAGCTAAGCATTGTCCGCGACGATTGTCAGTTCATAGATCATCTGGCTCTTCCATTTCGCCAGCACGTCGTGGCGTAAGCCGCAAAGCACAAACGTCTTCTCGAGCTGGTCTTTGGTGAAGTGGTTAAACCAGCCGTTGCTCTTTCGGCTGCCGATATCGGGGCTCAGATCGAGAATCGCGTACGAAAGGATGATCCTCTCGCCCCACTGTTTAACAGTGTTCAAGAAATAGTCCACGTCGACGATGTATTCCAAGACACCGCTGCAAACGACGTAGTCGTATCGTGCGGGTATCACGGGAATGCTCCGGGTGTTGAAATTCGCCAAGAGCGTATCCGTGCATCCCAATACAACATCAACCGGCTGATACGTACAGCCTGCGGGAAGATAACTCTTCAGCGTCATGGCTCCAGCGCCAACATCCAAGACCGAGCTGTTGGGAGCGACGTGGTCGGCAATGAGCATGTTTCTGCCATCCCACGAGGGTTGTTCGGATTTGACCCTGTTCCAGCGGTCGATGTCCACGGGAGGGTGATCACGACTGGCTCGTGTCTCCGCCTGACTTCCGCCCTCCAGGAACACCTGCGGCGGTGTTGTCGCGGGGGCCAGC
Organism: Acidobacteriota bacterium; assembly: GCA_021824055.1. Lineage (GTDB taxonomy): Bacteria > Acidobacteriota > Vicinamibacteria > Vicinamibacterales > SCN-69-37 > SCUN01. The sequence continues at coordinate 1,740 of JAKALV010000004.1, read as the reverse complement.
AGTTCGCGAAATGTGATCCATCGCATGGTCTCTCTGCCCGAGGTGAATCGGAAGAACGCATCCAGGAATTCCCAGCCATCCTCCTTGAGGGATTGATGGTGCGTCAGGATCACAAAGGTGTCAGGTTGGTTTGTCCGCCTGTCGCGCTTCACCATCACATCCTCGGCTGTTGACAGCAGCCACGGGACGCTCTTGATGCTTGCCGGATGATTGGGGTCGTCGTTCGTAATATCAAGCACACCGTTCGTCAGACTGAACGTCGCATCGGCCGCCTCGCCACCGTGCGCGCCATCGCTGGAGAATCCGCGAAACCCAGCGCCCTTCAGGCACGGCAGAAACTTGACGTCCATCGCCGACCATGGGGGAACAAAGATCGGCAGGACTGCGGCGCCCGCGACACGCTCCAGCTTCGCCAATCCATCACGGAGTTCCCGCATCACCTCCTCGACAACACGCGTCGACGGGTATTCCGACTTCGAGTCCGGGCCGGCGGCATGGTTGGCATGGAGATATCCATGCTGAGCAAGATCCACCGATTCAAGAAACTCTGACGACAGGACGAGGTCGTCGCTCATTTTTCCGGGAACGGCGGCGAGCAACGGCCGAATCCGATAGCGGCGCGCCATGGACACCAGGGCCGCGGAGTGCGCACTTTCGACGAAAAAGCCGTCGTCACGCCACAGCAGCTTCACTCGACGGCCGGCCTGCGACAGCCGATCATCGATCGAATTCACCGTTTTCGCGATCAGGTCGGCGACGCTCACTGAATCACCACACTCTTGAACACGGGCCAACTGTCTCTTGCACGAGCGCCATCATAGAATGTCCACGGTTCGCACGAGAACAATTCAATCACGGTTTCCTTTGTGCAAAGAGAACGTCCGGACACAACAACGTATCGTGCCATGTGGCGTACAGGAGCCCCCTATGAAAGGTCTGACAGCGTTCCTCGTTCTGATCGGCGGCCTCGTCACGCTCGGCGCCTTCGCGCAATCATCCGATGCGGACTATTTTTCCGGACTGCGGTGGCGCCTGGTCGGACCGCATCGCGCCGGCCGGATCTGGTGGGTGGCAGGCGTCCCGGGCGACCCGGCGGTGTACTACGCGGGCACGCCGGCGGGCGCGCTGTGGAAATCCACGAGCGGCGGCACCACGTGGCAGGCCATCTCCGACGATCTGCCGGTCACCGGCATCGGCGCGATGGCCGTCGCGGCGTCGAACGCCAACATCCTCTACGCGGGCACCGGCAACAACACACTCGGCAACGGCGTGTACCGCTCGGACGATGCCGGCGCGACCTGGCGGCACGTCGGGTTGGCCGACACGAAGTACATCACGGGGTTGCTGATCGATCCCCGCGATCCTGACGTGGTGCTCGCCAGCGCGGGCTCCGGCGGCAACTTCGGTTCGATGGTTTTCTACAACAACAATCCATCGGCGGCGCGCGGCGTGTATCGCACCACGGACGGCGGCCGCACGTGGAGCCACACGCTCTTCATCGACAACACCACGAGCGTCGTGGATCTCGCGACCGACCCGGTGATGCCCGATGTCGTTTTTGCCAGCGTCTCCGGCGGCGCGAACACGACGCCCGCGGGTCCGCCGATCTATCGCTCGAACGACGATGGCGTCACGTGGACGCGCGTGGCGGCGAAGGGCCTGACGGGCGCGGATTTCGCGACCATCGCCATCGCGCCCAATACCAATGCGCGCCGCATCTACGCGATGGCCGGCGGGCGC
>JAKALV010000179.1 GCA_021824055.1 Acidobacteriota bacterium | reverse complement strand
GCGCCGGTATGGCGGCCGTGACGACATCATCGGACAACGCATCGCCGCGGGAGGCCGCCAGGGCATTCAGGTGGTCGGCGTCCTGGCGCCGGGATTCGAGCTGTTGTTTCCTCCCGCGGATAACGTGGAGCCGCGACCCGACGTGTGGATCGCCTCGCGCGCGGCCTACAACAACGCGAACCGCCTCGGCTACGGCTTGCGGCCGATCGGCCGCCTCAGACCCGGCGCCACGCTCGCGATGGCGCAGGATCAACTGGAGCGCGTCACCGCCGGCATGCGCCGCGATTTCGTCGTGCTTGGCACCGCCGACTTCTACACGCGCGCCGAACCGATGCATCGCAACCTCGTCGCGGACGTGCGGCCGGCGATCCTCGCGCTGATGGGCGCCGGCGTGTTTCTGCTGCTGATCGCCTGCGCGAACGTCGCGAATCTGCTGCTCGTGCGCGCGTCGCGCCGGCAGACCGAGCTCGCCGTGCGTTCGGCCCTCGGCGCCGACGGCTGGCGGCTGCTGGGGCCGATGCTGGCCGAGGCGTTCGTGCTCGCGCTCCTCGGCATTGCCGGCGGCGTGGGCCTGGCCTGGGCCGGCGTCCGCGCGCTCGTCTCCGTCGCGCCGGCCAATCTGCCGCGGCTGAACGGCGTCACCGTGGACGGCGCGGCACTGGCCTACGCGGCGGCGAGCGGCCTCATCGCCGCGCTGATCTTCGGCCTGGCGCCGGCGCTGAACGCCATCCGCACCAGCGCGATCGACGTCCTGCGCGGCAGCGGGCGCGCCGAGGGGCTGGGCGCGGGCGGACGGCTGCGCAACGCGGTGGTGGCCATCGAGGTGGCGCTCTGCTTCGTCCTGCTCGTCGGCTCGGGCCTGATGGTCCGCACGTTTCTGGCGCTGCAGCGCATCGATCCCGGCTTCAATCCACACGGCGTGCTGACGTTCCAGTTGCTCGGCGGCCGCGGCGCCACGCCGGAAGAACGGCTCGCGCGGTCCAGCCTCCTCAAAGACAAGCTGGCCGCCATTCCCGGCGTCACCGGCGTGACCGCGTCGTTCCCGTTTCCGCTGGCCGGAGATTTCAGCACGGTCCGCTGGGGCACCGAGGACGCGCTTGCGGACAACTCGAAATACCAGGCTGTGGACTGGCAGCGCGTGCTCCCCGGGTACTTCGACACGCTGGGCACGAAACTCGTCGACGGCCGCGTGTTCACCGACGCCGACAACCTTTCGCGCCAAGCCGTGGTCGTGGTGGACGATGTGCTGGCGGCCAAGGCGTTTCCGGGGCAGCGCGCGGTCGGCAAGCGAATCCTGATTCGCATTCGTACGCCGGAGCCGGAGTTTGTCGAGATCATCGGCGTCGTGGCGCATCAGCGCGTGACGTCGCTGGCCACGGCGGGCCGCGAACAGGTCTACGTCACGGACGGTTTTCTCGGCTACGGCGGCACGAGCAAATGGGCGCTGCGCGTCAGCGGCGATCCCGGCGCGCTCGCCGGCGCCGTGCGCGCCACCGTGACCGGATTTGACCCGCGCATTCTGGTGGTTCAGTTGGCGACGCTCGATGAACTGGTCAACCGCTCCACCGCCGGCACGCGCTTCCAGCTAATGCTTGTGACCGTATTCGCCGCCGTCGCCACGATTCTCGTGGCCGTTGGACTCTACGGCGTGCTGTCCACGATGGTGCGGCAGCGGACGTCGGAGATCGGCGTGCGGATGGCCCTGGGCGCCACGCCCGCCGGCATTCTCTCGCTCGTCGTCGAGCACGGGCTGCGCCTGAGCGTGATCGGCATGGCGCTCGGTCTGGCCGCGGCGTTCGCGCTGACGCAGCTCATGCGCAGCATGCTGGTGGGCGTTTCGGCCACCGATCCGCTGACGTACGCGGTGATGGTGCTGGTGTTTCTGGTGATTGCCGCCATCTCGGCATGGCTGCCGGCCCGCCGCGCCGCGCGGCTGGACCCGACCAGCGCGCTCCGGGGGGAATAAGACAAAGGCAATTAACCGTGGAGAACGTGAAGAACGTGAAGGAAGTTACTCTACGTTCTTTACGTTCTTCACGGTTAACCGCTTTTGACCTGCCCTGTCCATGAAATGATTAGTGGAGCGTTATGGCCACGAAGACAAAAGCCCGTTTTGACTGGAGCGACCCGTTCCTCCTCGACCAGCAACTGACCGAGGACGAGCGGATGATCCGCGACACTGCCCGCAACTACTGCAAGGACAAGCTGGCGCCGCGCGTGCTCGAGATGTTCCGCCACGAAGGCACCGACACGTCGATCTTCCGTGAGCTCGGCGCGCTCGACATGCTCGGCATCGTTATTCCCGAAGCGTACGGCGGCGCGGGGCTTGGGTATGTGGCGTACGGCGTCGTGGCGCGCGAGGTCGAGCGCATTGATTCCGGCTTCCGGTCGATGATGAGCGTGCAGGGCTCGCTCGTGATGGTGCCGATCAACGCGTTCGGCACCGAAGCGCAGAAGAAGAAGTTCCTGCCGAAGCTCGCCACCGGCGAGTGGATCGGCTGTTTCGGCCTCACCGAGCCGAATCATGGATCCGATCCGGGCGGCATGGTCACGCGCGCGAAGAAAGTCGATGGCGGCTTTCAGTTGACCGGGACCAAGTCGTGGATCACCAACAGCCCGGTGGCCGACGTGTTCATCGTATGGGCCAAGGACGACCACGACGAGATTCGCGGATTCGTGCTCGAAAAGGGCTGGAAGGGCCTGACGGCCCCGGCCATTCACGGCAAGGTGGGCCTCAGAACGAGCGTCACCGGCGAGATCGTCATGGACGGCGTGTTCTGCCCGGACGAGAACGTGTTTCCGGACGTCCGCGGCCTGAAGGGCCCGTTCACGTGTCTCGACAGCGCGCGTTACGGCATCGCCTGGGGCGCGCTCGGCGCGGCCGAGGATTGCTGGCTGCGCGCGCGCGCCTACACGATGGACCGCAAGCAGTTCGGCCGGCCGCTGGCCGCCAATCAGCTGATCCAGAAGAAGCTCGCCGACATGCAGACGGAAATCGCGCTCGGCCTTCAGGGCTGCCTGCGGCTCGGCCGGATGAAGGAAGACGGGACGGCATCGGTCGAGATCACGTCACTGCTCAAGCGCAACTCGTGCGGCAAGGCGCTCGACATCGCGCGCATGGCGCGCGACATGATGGGCGGCAACGGCATCGTGGATGAATTCGGCGTGATCCGGCACCTGGTCAATCTGGAAGTCGTGAACACCTATGAAGGCACGCACGACATCCACGCGCTGATCCTCGGCCGCGCGCAAACCGGCATCGCCGCCTTCGCAAACTGAGCCAAGAGCAATCAACCGTGAAGAACATAAAGAACGTGAAGAAGTTTCTTTACGTTCTCCACGTTCTTCACGGTTAATGTCCTTGGGCGCGGTACCATTGAGCCATGCGCAAGCTCATCCTGCTTCTGGTTGTTGTCGTTCTTGGCGTGGCCGGCGCCTATCTCGCGGCCGGGTTCATGCCGGCCCCGTCGGTGGTCATCACGAAACCCGGCACGTTCGCGGGCGCCTCCATTCCGTTCGAGTTCCAGCCGGCCGCGCCCGGCGACGTGTTCGCCTACACGGCCTACTTCGAGCAGAACGGCGTGCGGACGCTCGTGCGATCGGGCACGGCCAACGCCGTCGTGTCGACAACGCTCAGCGCGGCCATGAACCCCGGGCTGAAGGTGCAGGCCGGGCCCGCCAAGCTCATCGTCACCGCGAGCCGCACGGTCTGGAAGATCCGCACGCTGGAAACCACAAGCAGCGCCGACGTCACCATCCGGCTCGAGAAACCGCGCGTGTCGGTGGTCTCGACGAAGCACTACATCAACCTGGGCGGCTCGGAGATGATCGTCTACCGCGCCACGCCGTCGGACGTCGCGTCGGGCGTCCAGGTCGGCGACCTCGAGTACCCGGGATTCCCGACGACCGGCGATCTCCACATCGCGTTCTTCGCCCTGCGGTACGACCAGGACGTCAACACGCCGATGCGGCTGTTCGCGCGTGACGTCTCGGGCGAAACAGCGACGAGCGACTTCGATCACCTGACGTTCACCAAGCCGTTCAAGAAGAGCACGATTCCGCTGGACGACAAGTTCATCGACCGCGTCGTGCCCGCGATCCTCGCCGGCACGAACGAGATCACTCCGTCCGGATCCACGATCGAGAAGTTCGTGGCGATCAACAGCCAGTTACGTAAGCTGAACGCCGAGAAGATCCGGTCGATGGCGGCACAAACGGCGCCGACGATGCTGTGGACCGAGCCGTTCTATCCGTTCACGAACACGAAAGCCGAAGCCGCGTTCGCCGATTTCCGCACCTACACGTATCAGGGCAAGGAAGTGGACCGGCAGGTCCATCTCGGTTTCGACCTCGCGTCGTTCGCAAATGCCGTCGTCCACGCCGCGAACAGAGGCAAGGTGCTCTACGCGGCCGAGCTCGGCATCTACGGCAACTGCGTGATCATCGATCACGGCATGGGCGTCCAGTCGCTGTACGGCCACCTGTCGTCGTTCGCGGTGAAGCCCGGCGACATGGTGGAGAAAGGTCAGGAGATCGGCAAGACCGGCATGACCGGCCTGGCGGCGGGCGACCACCTGCACTTCACGATGCTCGTCAACGGGCAGATGGTGAACCCGATCGAGTGGTGGGATCCGCATTGGATTGCTGACCGGGTGACGCGGAAACTGAAGGAAGGCTGAGCGCCGCGGTCAGTTCCGGGCGCCGAGCCTACTTGATTTCCGTAACAGTTGCCGACGGCACGATCGGGTTGGTGATCGGGTGCGTGCTTTCGTAGATCGTTCCGCGGGCGTCGGTCGCGAAGTAGCGGATGCCCGTATCGCCGGGTGCCACCGGTTCAGCGCTGGCGAAATACGAACTCGCGGGCGTGCTCGTCGAGCCATTGCAGGTGGCGGCGGCTGTGCCCACATCCTTCACTCCGGACGCGGCATCCCTCGCCACCGTGATGCGATAGCCCATCTTGACCACGCCGTTGACGCCGAGGTCCTCGCTGATGAATGTCGTGGCGCCGCCTGAAGGCGGCTTGGCGAGATCGTTGAGCGTCACGGCAAACCCGCCGAGGACACACGATGTCGTATAGACCTGCTGGGCACTGATGATGGCGCGTAGCGCGCCGATCGCGGATGCTTCGTTGCCGGACTGCCGGGCGTTCTGCAGATCGGGCACGACGTGTGACTTCATGAGGCGCCCCACCACCACGAGCGCCACCAGCAACACAATGACGACCAGGAGTAGCCGTTTCATGGCTTGATGTTCCCCCCGGCCGTGGTCCGGCGCAAGGGCGATCGCGGTGCTCTCGCAACACTGCGTGGTCTGAGAGTTGCAAGTCTCCACGCCATCACGCGCGCTTCGTAAGGATCGCGCCAACAATTGGCGCAATCCGAAACGAGCACGATAGCGCCTCGGGAAATTCCGCGCTCAAGGGCGAGAGTTTCCGCAGGAGGGGTGTCTCATCATGAGCCTCCGTCACCGCCTCACCGCTTTCGCTGTTCTTTTCATCGCGCTTGCCGGTCCCGATCTCCGGGCACAGGACCCCAATGTCCTGAAGACCCTCACCCCCACGCGCCAGCAGGTCCTGGACATCGTCATGGAAACGGTCAGGGAGACCGACGCCAGGATCGTGACCGTCGGCTCCTGGGTATCGGGGTCGAAGTACCAGGACCCGCTCACCGGCGGCACCTCGGATCACGACATGCGACTGGTGGCGCCGGAGGGCTCGAGCCCGGAGGCCGCGCAGGAAGCTTGGCGGGCGACGCGCGAGAAGATCGCGGAAAAGGTCCGCTTGCGCTTCCCCGACAAGGCCGCCGCCGACAAGGTGTTGTCGAGCATCAACATCTATCCGCCCGACGAAGTGCTGGAAGGGATCGACGACGCGACCGAAGCGCTCACGACGCTCAAGAAGACCGGCATCAACCCCAACCTGGGCGGGGCGGAGGTCGAGGGGTTGTGGGGCAAGGGTTCGAAGGCGTTCCGTGACGCGTATGAGGCGAAGAGCGGCCGGATGATCTACAAGGAGGGCGAGGCGGTGCGCGCGGGTTTCGCGGACCTGCTGCCCCTCGGTGAGACCCGCGGGATCTACACGATCGAAGGTTCCGCCAACACCGCGTCGCAGTTCATCGAGAAGGTGATTGAGGCCGGCAAGGCCGGCGACACCCGCACCATGTACAAGCAACTGGACCGGCTCAACACGACGCTCCGAAAGGGCCGCAGTCTGGGTGGACTCCAGCAGCGCAACTACTTCGACGAGGTCCTCGCGCAACTAAAGCCGTTCGAGAAGGATCCCGACGGGATGCTGGCGTATTTCAAGGCCCACTCGTCGGAGCTGTCCGAACAAATCACACAGGGCCTGAAGAAGGCTGAGCCGGACGCGCAACTGCTGAAACAGTTCGCTCAGGCGTCGAATCCGCGTGACGTGAAGATTCTGGGCGAGATGCTCGAAGAAGGCACGGGCAAGTGGGCGCGCGTGAAATCGTCGCTGAGCGAGGCGTCCGCCCACGTGCCGTGGGGAACGCTGATGCACGGACTGATAGCGTTCTTCGTCTATCTGGAAACGGCCGACACCGCGAAGCTCGCCGGCCGCGGCGACACCGAGCAGGCGTTTGAGAAGATTCTCAGCAACCTCGGGTTCGCGGCCAGTCTGCCCGCCGGCATCCTGTCGACCCTGGTGACGTCGATTCTGGATGACGCCAAGGAGGCGGGGTACGGGATGGTCACGCGATCTCAGGATTGCGAGGACATGGTCGCCGGCATCTATGAGGTCAAAGGCCGCGAAGACATCTCCGAGCAGCAGAAGATCGAGACCAACATCG
>JAKALV010000178.1 GCA_021824055.1 Acidobacteriota bacterium | reverse complement strand
CCAGTGGGGCGATCTCGACGCGGAAGCGTGGGAACCATTGCTGACGCGCGGCGTTGGCCACGTGGCATCGCTGCTCGGCGCATCGCTGCCGGAGCGCCTCGTCGATCAGTTGATGCGTGAGGCGCACGTGCCCGCGGATCGCCGCGTCTCCGACCTCCGCAGATCCGAGCGGTTGTCGCTTGTCGAGCATCTCACGTCCTACGCGCTGCCATGGACCGGCGACGAGGGGTTCAAGAAAGCCGAGGTCACGGGCGGCGGCGTGGCGCTCGACGAGGTACACCTCAAGACGCTCGAAAGCCGCCTGGCGCCGGGACTGTTCTTCTGCGGCGAGGTGCTCGACGCCTTCGGCCCCATCGGCGGTCACAATTTCGCCTGGGCATGGGCGACGGGGCGGACGGCGGGGAAAGCTGCGTTAGGGCAAAGGACACAGGGCAAAGGGCAAAGGTAGAGGCAAGAGGGGAAAGGGCAAAGGGCCCTTTTCCCTTCAACCCTCCTGTTCCCTTTACCCTTCTGCCTTTACCTTTGCCCTCTGCCCCATGCCCTAACTAGAATCAGCCCGTGTCCCAATCCCGACGCGACTTTCTCGCCCTCTCGGCGTTCGGCATCGTTGCCGGCACGCTTGGTCGTCCGTCACTCGCGCGCGCGTGGCAGCAGCAGCCGGCGCCGATCACTCCCGTCTTCACGCCGATCCGCGGCAATGTCGGCTACTTCACAGGCCGCGGCGGCACGATCGGCTACCTGATCAATAAGGATGGCGTCGCCATCGTCGACACGCAGTTCATGGACAGCGCCAAGTTATGTCTTGATGGGCTGCAGGAACGCTCGAAGAATCGCGGCGTCGATATTCTGATAAACACGCATCATCACGCCGATCACACGGGCGGCAACCCGGTGTTCAAGGACATCGCGAAGAAGATGATCGCCAACGCGCGCGCGGCGCAACTGCAGCAGCAGGTGTACGACACGGCCGTGAAATCCGCGGCCGACAAGGGCGGCGCCGCGCCCGCGCCGATTCTCGTGGCGGATCATACGTTCACCGATACGTGGTCCGAGAGCCTGGGCGACGAGAAGCTGACCGCCCGGACCCATACGCCGGCGCACACCGGCGGCGACGCGATCGTGATTTTTGAGAAGGCGAACGTCGTGCATATGGGCGATCTGCTGTTCAACCGCCTGCATCCGGTAATCGATCGCCCGGCGGGCGCGTCGATCGCGAACTGGATCAGGATGCTGGACGTGGTGTCGAAGGCGCACGGCAAGGACACCATCTTCATTGCCGGCCACGCGGGCGCGAAGTTCCCGGCGGTCTGCGCGCAGGCCGATCTCACCGTGATGCGCAACTACCTCACGGCGCTGCTCGACTTTGTCAACACGCAGATAAAGACCGGCAAATCACGCGAACAAATTGTCGCGATGACCGACGTCATCAAGGGCTTCGAGGATCACGGCCCGCTGCTCGCGCGGTCGCTCGGACCGGCGTATGACGAGCTCACGGCGAAATAGCGCAACCAGTTAAAGGGGCAGAGCGGCAAAGTGCCAAAGGGGCAATGAAGAGCCTTATTGCCCGGTGATGGTTTTCATTGCCTCTTTGCCCCTTTGTCGCTCTGCCCCTTTAATAGGTCTTGAGCTGTTTGAGGTGGTGAACTCCGTGTCCCGCGAGCGTCACGAGGACGTCCTCGACGTCGATCTCGCCGCGCTCGGGATGCCGCACCTTCTTGCGGCGTTGCTCGGGTGACAGCGCCGCCGCGAACGCCACGTTCGCGCGCCGCATGCCGTCGAACGCCGCAAACGCGGTCGGTCCATCCACGGCGCCGTCTTCGGTACCCATCAACGCATCCTGATCCGCGGGCTGCACCAGGTAATTCGGCACGCCCACCGCCAGCCGCAGCCGCACGCCCATGATCATTTCCCACTGCATCACGTGCACCATGATCTGCTGCGCGGTCCACTTCCCCGGCTGCCACGGCAACGACCACTGCGTGGACGTGAACTTCGGCACCAGGGCGCGGTACTCGTCGAAAGACTCACGAAGGACATCAACCGGATTACGACCGCCGACGTGCTGTTCGTATGGAGTGGGCATGGTGGAGATTATGTAAGGGCAAAGGGCAGAGGGCAAAGGGCAAAGGTAAAGGGAAGAGGGAAGAGGTGAGAGGATCGGCCCGCCGTTGGACCCTGGCGCGCCGGCACCTTCGTGCTATTCCCTCGCCCTTGTCAGCACCTGTCCGGCCTTCGCCCCCGTGTGCCTGCCGTTGCGCACCGTGACGACGCCGTTGACGATGACGGCGGCGATGCCGACGGGATAGGCTGCGGCTTGGCGTAGGTCGCCGTGTCGGCGACCTTGGCCGGATCGAAGATCACGAGATCCGCGAACGCGCCCGCCTTGATCACGCCGCGGTCCGCGAAGCCGAAGAACTGCGCCGGCAGCGACGTCATCTTGCGCACCGCTTCTTCGAGCGTAAGGACGCCGTCCTCGCGCACGTACTTGCCGAGCACGCGGGGGTTGTCGCCGTAGCCGCGCGGATGCGGCACGCCCCGCCCCAGCACGTTGATGCCGGCGTCCGAGGCGATCGACACCATCGGGTGCCGCATGATCGTCGCCACATCGTCATCGCTCATGAAGTGATAGACCATCGCCGCGCCGCCGTTGCGCTGCATGTCGCGCGCGAGCTCGAGCTGCGCGTCCGCGCCGCCGCTGCCCTTCAGCTTCTCGGCCGCCTGCTTCATCGTCAATCCATCCAGCGACGGATCCGCGCGATACGAAGCGATCGTGGCCCACGAGAGATCGTTGAACCCGCGTTCGTCGAGCAGCTGCTGCATTTCCTTCTTGATGCGCGCCCATGTGGCCGGATCGCGGAGCCGCTGCTGTACGACTTCGGCCGCGCCCTCGAGCGCCCAGGATGGAAACCGGATCGAGAGAGACGATGACCCCGCGGTGTAGGCGTACTGATCGGCCTGGACCCTGAGCCCGCGCTTGCGCGCGGCATCGATCAACGCCAGCGCCGTCGCGCTCGCACCCCACTGCGCCGGGCTGTCCACCTTGAGATGGGAAATCTCGACAGGACCATCGATGAGATAGGCCACCTGGATCGATTCGCGCACGGCCGCTTCGAGCGCGGTGCCTTCGTTGCGCATGTGCGTCGCGTAGATGCCGCCTTCGTTCGACGCCACGTGCGCCAGCGACGAGATCTCGAAGTTCGTCGCGTACGTGCCGGGGATGTACTGCAGGCCGGTCGAGAACCCGATGGCGCCGTCGGCCATACCTTCGAACACGAGCGACTTCATCTTCTTGAGCTCGGTGACCGACGGGAAGCGATTGTCGTTGCCCATCACGGCTTCACGGATCGTGTTGTGACCAATCAGCGTGGCGTAGTTGACCGAAGTGCCGGTGGCGCGGATGCGGCCGAGCGCGTCGCCGATGTTGCGCGCCGAACTGCCGCAATTGCCGGCCACGATCGTGGTCACGCCCATGTGCACGAAGTTCTCGGCCAGCGGATGATCCGCGATGTCGTCGGCGTGCGTGTGCACATCGACGAAACCCGGCGCGATCGTGAGGCCGGACGCGTCGATGCGCTCGGCGGCGGCGGTCCGCAGCTGGCCCACCTCGGCGATGCGCCCGTTCCGGATGCCGATGTCCGCCGCGCGCGCCGGCGCGCCGGTGCCGTCGATGATGCGGCCATGGGTGATGACGAGATCGAACGGCGCTCGCGAGGGCGCCTGCCCGGCCAGAGACGCCGCCGCCAGCGTCGCCACACCCGCGGCGAGAGCGACGCGTCGTGGGAGAAGCGCGGCAGAAGCCATGAGTGGTGAAATGCTACACCCGGCAGGCGAGCCGCTCGGCCCTACGTCCGCGTGAACCGGTGCGTTTCCGAGCTCTGGTTCGACGGATTGCCGCCGGTTAGCGCGCTGACGATCAGCCCGACCACCACGCAGACGACCGCGCCAATGAGGTTGTGCCAGAGATAGCCGACGTCCTGAGTGGCTGGAAGGAACGTGAACGCGAAGACCGTCGCGAGGCCCACCAGCAGGCCCGCGAACGCGCCGTGGCCGTTCGCGCTCTTCGTGCCGATCGCCAGGATGAACACGCCGAGCATCGATCCGTAGAACAACGACCCGAACTTGTTGACCACTTCGATCAACGATCCCAGATTGGCCGCGTAGAACGCCACGCAGCAGGCAAAGATGCCCCAGCCGGCGGTGGCGAACTTGGAGAACCGCAGATACGCCGAATCCGGTCCTTTCGGATTGATGTGGCGTCGATAGAAGTCCATCACGGTCGCGGTCGCGAGCGCGTTCAACTCGCCGGAACTCGCCGACATCGCCGCCGAAATGATCGCCGCGATCATGAGGCCCACCAGGCCGATCGGCATGTACGAAAGGATGAACGTGGGAAACACGTAGTTGACATCGGTATAGGTCGAATCGTGCGTGACGTCCTTCACGATGCCGACCGCCGCCGCGCGGACCGCCGAGACATCCGCCTGCGCTTTCACGAAACCATCGCGCGCCTGTCCGTATTCCGGCGACGCGTGATCCAGGCCTTGCGCGTTGGCCAGCGCCCTGGCTGCCGCCTCACGCGCCGTGAACTTCTGGTCGTACTGCGCTTCCAGAGCTCTGTAGTCGGCCGCCCGCGCGCTGGCCAGCACGGTGCGCTCGTGCACCGGGTTGAACAGCATCGGGTTCTTGTTGAACAGAAAGAACGCGAACGTCAGCACGCCGGCAATCAGAATTCCGGCCTGCAGCGGAATCTTCACGAAGGCGCTCATCAGCAGCGAATGGCGCGCCGAGCCCACCGACTTGGCCGTGAGATACCGCTGCACCTGACTCTGGTCGCAACCGAAATACGACAGCGAGAGGAACAGGCCGCCGATCAGGCCCGACCAGATCGTGTAGTTCGTCTTGAGGTTGAACGACGTGTCGATCGCCGTCAGCCGCCCGACCGCGCCGGCCACGTGCAAGGCCGACCCCACGCTCACATCGTGCGGCAATCCGAAGATCAACACCGCGATCGCGGCCGACATGGCGAACAGCACGACGGCCATCTGCTTGACGTCCGTCCACGTCACCGCCTGCACGCCGCCGACCATCGTGTACGCGATCGTCGGCACGCCGATCGCGAGGATCGTCAACACGATGTTCCAGCCGAGCACGATCGACAGGATGATCGCGGGCGCGGCGATGATCACCCCGCACGAGAGCCCGCGCTGCGCGAGAAAGATCACCGCGGCCAGCGACCGCGTCTTCACGTCAAACCGGCGTTCCAGATACTCGTACGCCGTGTACACGCCGCTCCGGTAGAAGAACGGCACCACCGTCAGCGACAGGATGATCATCGCGAGGGGCAGCCCGAAGTAGAACTGCACGAACCGCATGCCGTTCGCGTACGCCTGGCCGGTCGTCCCGACCAGCGTGATCGCGCTCAGCTGCGTGGCCATGACCGACAAGCCCACGGCCCACCATGGCAGACTGCGGTTCGCCCGGAAATATCCGTCCATCTCGTTGGTGCGCCGGCTGGAACGCAGACCGCTCCAGACAATCCACGTGAGATAGACGACAACGACGGCCCAATCCAGCCAGCGCATGGCTAACCGAAGTAGCGGCCCAGCCAGTACAGGCCGGCCAGCACGATCGCTTCAACAACAACAACGAGCACGTAGGTGCGCGTCAGGTCCTGCTCTTGAGCCGGAGCCGGCGGGGCGGGCGCTTGTGGCATGTCACGCAGTATAGAATCGACCCGCCCGAAATGCGCATCTCTTCCGTTTTTTCCCGGGACCATAAGGTCATTGGGCTCCAGTACGGCGTGACCAGCCTGCTTTTCCTGCTGCTGGGATTCCTGCTGATCCTGCTGATCCGCTGGCAGCTGGCGCACGTCGGCATCGCCGCGCCGTGGCTGCTGCGGCTCGTCGGCAACGCCAACGCGCCCGACGGCATCATGGCGCCCGAGTTCTACAACCAGCTCGGCGCCATGCACGGCACGATCATGGTGTTCCTTGCCGTGGTGCCCCTCGCCGTCGGCGCCTTCGGCAACTACCTCATCCCGCTGATGCTCGGCGCGCGCGACATGGCGTTCCCGCGCCTCAACATGCTGAGCTACTGGATCTACGCCGCCGCCGGCGTGGTGATGCTCACGAGCTTCTTCCTGCCGGGCGGGGCGGCCAACTCGGGCTGGACCGCCTACCCGCCGCTCGCCGTCATCGCCACGACAGGCCAGACCTGGTGGCTCTGCGGCATTTCTCTGCTGATCGTGTCGTCGCTCTTCGGCTCGATCAACATCATCACGACGATCCTCCAGCTGCGCGCGCCGGGCATGCGCATGATGGATCTGCCGTTTTTCCTCTGGGCGCAGCTCGTGACCTCCTTCCTGCTGCTGCTCGCGTTTCCGCCGCTCCAGGGCGCGGCCATCCTCCAGCTGATGGATCGTCTCGCGCACACCAGCTTCTTCCTGCCCACCGGCCTGATGGTGTCCGACCGCATGCTGGACATCAGCGGCGGCGGCAGCCCGATCCTGTGGCAGCACCTCTTCTGGTTCCTCGCGCACCCCGAGGTCTACGTCCTCATCCTCCCCGCCTTCGGCATCGTGGCGCACATCATCGTCAACGAAACGCGCAAGCCCCTGTGGGGCCAGCGCCTGATGGTGTACGCCTCGCTGTTCCTGGGCTTCATGTCATTCCTGGTGTGGGCGCACCACATGTTCCTGACCGGCATGGGCCCCACGATGAGCGCGTTCTTCCAGGTAACGACGATGATCATCTCGATTCCGTCGGTGATCATCGTCACGGGCTTGTTGCTGTCGTTGTACGGCGGATCGATTCGATTCACCGTGCCGATGATGTTCGCCCTCGCGTTCCTGCCGATGTTCGGA
>JAKALV010000177.1 GCA_021824055.1 Acidobacteriota bacterium | reverse complement strand
CAAAGCCTTCGAGGCGACTCTGCTCGAGTTGAATGCCATTCTGCGCCGGGCGCCCGGCGTGGCCACGCCGCGTGGATACAGCGTTGAGACGTGGGGGCACCTGAGCGGATATCGTCCGGAGGGACCGGGACAGCCGCCGGGCCGGGCGCTGCCGCTGGCCGGGGCGCTGACTTTCGGCGCCTTTCCGATCTTCGAGTACTCGCGCGCCGGAAAGACGATTCGCGAAGACACCGGAGAAACCGCGCTACTCAGCTTCTTTGTGAACGAACTGCGGTCGGGCGTGATCGGAGACCGGAGGCCAGCCGAGTGGGAGGGCATCGACACCGACGCCTTCCTCCAGCCGCAGCCGAACGGCGAGGTGGCCGGCATTCCCCGGTTCGGAGACATCGCGGTGCTGAAGAGGAATCCGGCCTCCATCTGGTCGCCGATGCCGCTTCAGGCGGCGCTCGATCTCATTGTCACCGTGCGCCAGACCCAACTGCAGGAACGGCAGCAGACGATGGCCAGCCTGCGGGCGAGCTTCGAAGCATGGAAGACGCCGGCGAAACGCGCCGAACGGGCGGCCAACTACAAAGTGATCGCGGCGTCGCTGCCCGACGGCGCGAAGTATCTGGCCTCGGTGGATCAGCAGGAAAAGGAGGTCGAAGCGGCGCTGGCGAAAGACGCGGGGCCGGACAGTCCCACCGCGAAGGACCTCCGCACGATCGAAGCGGGCCTTGCCGATCTCAAGGCGTGGCTGGCTGAATTGAGCGCGGCCGATCGACAGGCGCCCGCGTGCTACGCGACCCGCGGCACGACGCTGCGCACCCGCTTTCGCACGGGAACGGCCGACGGCTGCCAGCCGCTGGTCCGTCCCAACCGCCAGTTCTTCAACGCCGCCCTCCCGCGATCGGCCGCGCAGGTTCTGGTCATCGACGAGATCTCGCGCTGCTTCGACGCGCCGCCGGCGTCCACGAGCCCGGCTGGCTGTGCGGCCAACCGGCAGCTCCTCCAAACCATCGACAAGCAGGCCGTGCTCAGCTGGCTGAAATAGCCGGCGTGCTATCGGATCTTCTGCACCGCGTCAAGATTGATGAGCGCCTGCGAATACGCGAGCATGGACTGCAGGTCGCTCACGCGCGCGGCGGCGACGTCGCGCTGCACCTGGAACAGCTTGAAGGTGTCCGACGTGCCGACGTCGAAGCGCTTCTGCTCGGCCTCGAGGCGTTTCTCCTGCGCCTGCAGGGACGCGTGCGAGGCTTGGACGCGCTTGAAGTTGGTCTCCACCTGGCGCGCGGCGTCCCGCACCTGCGTGGCGACCTGAAGCTCGAGGTCGCGCAGCTGCAGCTCGGCCTGCCGCTTCTGAAGCTCGGCGCGCGCGAGGGACGCCTCCGAATCGCTCTTGCCGATCGGATACGAGACCTGCACGCCGTACGACCAGGCGGGGTACGCGTTCGTGAACGAATCGCCCAGCGCGCCACCGAAGCCCCGCGACGTCTGGCTGATGATCTGCGGGGGGAACGTGTTCGCGTAGGCGAGCTGCGTGCCGGCCAGCCCCGAGCCCGTGTAGCTGACCTTGAGATCGACCGCCGGCAGCGCGGAGTTGTGCAGCAGGTCGATGTTGATCGAGGTGATCTCGAGGCTCTTGCGCGCGTTGATCAGGTCGGTGCGCTGTTCGAGCGCCGTCTTCACGGCCTCTTCCACGTTGATCGCCCGCGGTTCGACGGTCACCGTGTCGGTCGGCTGGATCCGCACCGTCCAGTAGTCGGGCCGCGACGGATCGAAGATCAGCCGGCGCAGCTGATCCATCTGGCTCTCGATGTTGCTTTCGGCCACGATCAGGGCCTCTTCATTGCTCGCTACCGAGGCCTCGGCGTCGACGATGTCGGCCGGCGCGGTCACGCCGACTTCCACGCGCGCGCGGGTGTTGCGCAGCGACGCGTTGGCCACGTCGAGGTTCTGCTGCGCCACCGACCGGTTCTGAATGGCGACGATGAGCGCGAGATACGAGAGGCGCGTGGCGCGCTCGGTCTGCGCGATCTGGTCGAGCAGGTTGACGTCGGTGATCTGCTGCTGCCGCGTCGCCGTCTTGAGGTTGGCGCGCGCCGCGTCGGTCCGGAAATTCCGCAGGAGCGGCTGGCTGAATGTGGCGGAGAACGTCGAGCTCAGCTGCGGATTGAACGTTGACGTGGCCGTGGTCTGGCTCCGGCCGCCCGACCAGTTGATCTGGTAGTTGCCGCCGTACCACGGCAGGAGCTGCGACACGCCGGCGCCCACGCCCACGCTGCTGCTCGTCACCACGGAACTCGTCGACTCGACGAAGCTCGACGGAATCTGATCCCGGGTGTTGCGCTGGAATCCCGAGCTGAAAGTGGGAATGAACAGGGCCCGGGCCCGCGCCGAATCCTGCGCCGAGATGGCCGGCGCGATCCGGTCGGCCTTCAAGCCGAGATTGGCCTCGAGCGCCAGATCGACGGCCTGCTGCATCGAGAGCGGCATCGTCGCGGCGGCGCCCGCCGGCGCGGCCTGGCCGGATCCGGACGGTGCCGCGGACTGTGCCATCGTATCCACGGCGCTCACGGGACCCGCGGCCAGCGCGGCCGTGAGCAGGAAGAAAACAGCGCGTCGAATCGTTGACGTCGGCATGTGCGTGCTCCCCAGGTTGCTATACTACGTCCCGTTTTCGGGACCCGTTCGTCCCGCAACACGGAAAGTCCGGCGCGGTCGTATCCACAGACCATCCGGCCTGCCTCAGAGAGTGCAAACAATGCGCCGACTTCTTGCCGTTCTCGGAATCTGTGCCGCTGCCGGCACGTTCGTCCTGGCCACGCCCGGCCAGCAGGTCCCTGCGCTCGACGCGGTACGAACCGTGGCGCCCGTGCCGCCAGGCATGCCCATGCTGTCGATCGACGGCATCATGCGCGGGCCGAAGCTGGTCGGCAACCCGCCGTCGGCCGTGCGCTGGTCGCGCGATTCTTCGACCATTTACTTCTCCTGGCAGAAGCCC
Source organism: Acidobacteriota bacterium (assembly GCA_021824055.1). Classification (GTDB taxonomy): domain Bacteria; phylum Acidobacteriota; class Vicinamibacteria; order Vicinamibacterales; family SCN-69-37; genus SCUN01. Next base: position 3,898 of record JAKALV010000177.1, on the reverse strand, counting down.
GGCGAGGACCGCGCCTCAACCTGGTCGGTCAAGAAGGACGGCTCGGGACTGACCAAGCTCACCGATCAGCAGGTCCGCGAGATCGCGCTGCCCATCTCAGGCCGGTGGGATCGCGCGCACACGCGCGCGCTCGCCGTCGAGAACGGCGACATCGTCATCATCGACGGCGCCACGGGCACGCGGCACGTGCTGATCCGCACCGCCGCGGCCGAGTCGAATCCGCGGTGGGTGCGCAACGAAACCGCCGTGACGTTCATGCGCGAGAACAACCTGTATCTCATTTCACTGAACGGCGGCGCCGCATCGCCGGCATTCGTGCAGCTCACGGACGTGACGAACGGTTCGGGAGGTTCGGAGGGTTCGGAGGGTTCCGGTGGGCGGGGAGGCGCGGCGGCTCAGGCGGCTGAGTTGACCGAAGCGCAGAAACTGCTCAGGCAGGAACAGGCGAACCTGATCGAGTTCGTCCGCAACCAGGCGGCGCAGCGAGCCGGTGGGGCCGGCGGTCGCGGAGGGCGGGGCGGTGCCGCGGGCGGGCCCGCGCCCCTGCCGCTGCCGCGGTTCACTCTGGCCGACCGCCAGTCGGTGTCGGATCTTGTGCTGTCGAGCGATGAGAACTTCGTTTACATTAACGTGCTCGAGCGGCCTGCCGTGCCCGCCCGCGGCCAGGACGTACCGAACTACGTCACGGCGTCCGCCTTTCCCGAGATGATTCCTGGCCGTTCGGACGTCGGCGATGCGCAGCCGGTGCGCAAGCTCGCGATCCTCAATCTGAAGGATGGCACGACGGTGTGGGCCGACAGCTCGACGTTCGGCGGCACGGAACTCAACTCCGCGGCCGCGCGCATCGTGGACTGGGGCGCGCCCGAAGTGTCGCCCGACGGCGCGAACACGGTGGTGGCCGCCACGTCCGAGGACAACAAGGACCGCTGGTACCTGCGGCTCGATCCCGCCACCGGCAAGGCTCAGGTGCTCGATGCGTACCATGACGATGCGTGGATCCGCGAGCAGTCGGTCCGCGTGGCCGGCGCGGGCGGCGGCGGCTTTGGCGGCGGCGGGGGCTTCACGTGGCTCGGCGACAGCAAACGCATCCTGTTCATGGCGGAGAAAGCGGGCTGGATGCACATCTACGCCCTCGATGTGTCGGCGGCGCAGCCCACGGCGGTGGCGCTCACGTCGGGGCCGTGGGAAGTGACGTCGGCCGAGCTTTCGGGCGACAAGACGAAGCTCTTCATCACGACGAACGAAGTCCATCCGGGCGAGCGCCATTTCTACACGATGAGCGTTGACGGCGGACCGCGCACGAAGATCACGACGATGACCGGCTCGAACGAGGCGACGGTGTCGCCCGACGAGCAGTCGCTGGCGCTGATCTACTCGTACAGCACGAAGCCGCCCGAAGTGTACGTGATGCCGTTCACCGCCGGCGCCAAAGCCACGCAGGTGACCATGACGCCCACCGAGGAATGGCGGAACTTCACGTGGATCGATCCGAAGGTGATCACCTACACGACGCGCGACGGCAAGGACGTCTACGCGCGCCTGTACACGCCGGAGATGATCGGCGCGAAGCGCGATCCGAGGAAGCCGGCGGTGATCTTCGTGCACGGCGCCGGCTATCTGCAGAACGCGCACAAGTACTGGTCCACGTACTACCGCGAGTACATGTTCAACAACATGCTCGCGTCGAAGGGCTATGTCGTGCTCGACCCCGACTACCGCGCGAGCTCGGGCTACGGCCGCGACTGGCGCACCGCGATCTACCGTCACATGGGCGGCAAGGATCTGGACGATGTGGTGGACGGCGCGAAGTTCCTGGTGGCAACCGAAAAGGTGAATCCGAAGCGCATCGGCGTTTATGGCGGCAGCTACGGCGGCTTCATCACGCTGATGGCGATGTTCACCACGCCGGATGTGTTTGCCGCCGGCGCGGCGCTGCGGCCGGTGACCGACTGGGCGCACTACAACCACGGCTACACGTCCGACATCCTCAACGTGCCGACCAACGACATGGAAGCCTACCGCCGGAGCTCGCCGATCTATTTCGCGGAAGGGCTGAAGGGGCCGCTGCTCATTCTGCAGGGCATGGTCGACACGAACGTGTTCTTCCAGGACTCAGTGCGTCTCGTGCAGCGGCTGATCGAGCTTCGCAAGGAGAACTGGTCGATCGCGCCGTATCCGGTGGAAAATCATGGTTTCACCGAAGAGACCAGCTGGGCGGATGAGTACAAGCGCATCTTCAAGTTGTTCGAAGACAACCTCAGGCTGAAGAAGTAGACGGGAGCTCGATCACGTGGACAGCGCCGCAACACTGAATCTGTTTCGCGCCGCCGGCGCACTGCTCGAGGGACATTTCAAGCTGTCGTCGGGTCTGCACAGTACGGGGTACCTGCAGTGCGCGCTCGTGCTGCAGGATCCGACGCGGGCCGAACAGCTCGGCCGCGCGCTGGGTGCTCAGCTGAAAGCGCACGGCAGCAACGTGGTGCTGTCGCCCGCGCTTGGCGGGCTGATCATCGGCCATGAGGTGGCGCGCGCGCTGGGCGTCCGGGCGATCTTTGCCGAGCGCCAGGAGAAAGTGCTGGCGCTGCGCCGCGGCTTCACCCTGTCGACATCGGATCGCGTGATCGTGATTGAAGACGTGGTGACCACCGGGTTGTCCACGCGCGAGACGATCGAGGTGGCGAAGGCCGCCGGCGCGACGGTAGTGGCGGCCGGATCGATCATCGACCGCTCCGGTGGCACGTCGAATCTCGGCGTGCCGTACCACTCGCTCGCGGCGCTGACGTTGCCGACGTACGAGCCCGACGCGTGTCCGCTCTGCGCCGCCGGCTCGCCGGTGACAAAGCCCGGCTCGCGAGTCTGAGTCTCTGAATCTGGCTATCTGCGATCTGGTGAGCTGACTATTGGAATCGGGCTATTTGGATATTTGACTATTTGGCGACCACCACTCCGATGGCCGGATCCGAATAGCCCGATCTCCAAATAGCCCGATTCCAATAGTCAGCTCACCAGATAATCAGCTAACCAGATTCATGCGCACTCTCAAGTTAACTTTGACTTATGACGGCACCGACTACGCGGGTTGGCAGCGGCAGACCAATGCGCTCGCCATCCAGCAGGTCGTTGAAGAGGCGTTTGCGCATTTGACCGGCGGGGTGCCGCCGACGATTTCGGGGGCCGGACGCACCGACTCGGGCGTCCACGCGATGGGGCAGGTGGCCAGCGTCAACGTGGAGTTCGAGCATTCGCCGCTGTCCGTGCAACGCGCGCTCAACATGCGCCTGCCGCCGGCGATTCGCGTGCTCGAAGTGGTGGAAGCGCGCATGGGGTTTCACGCGCGGTTTCACGCGACGGGGAAGGCGTACCGCTATCGCATGGTGACGGCGCCCGTCCTGTCGCCGTTCGATCGTCACTTCGCCTGGCACGTGCCCTGGCCGCTGGACGTGCGGGCCATGCAGCAGGCCGCTGAATCGCTGTCGGGCACGCACGACTTCGCGAGCTTCCAGGCCAGCGGAACGACGATCACCGACACGACGCGCACGCTCGAGCGGCTCACGCTGACCGACCGTGGCGGTGAACTGCTGCTTGACGCCGCGGGTGATGGCTTCCTGCGCCACATGGTGCGCATCATCGCCGGGACGCTGATGGAAGTGGGGGCCGGTCACCGCCGCGCCGACTCGATCCCGGACATCATCGAGGCCCGCAGCCGCGACGCGGCGGGAAAGACCGCGCCGCCACAGGGGCTGACGCTCATGGGCGTCAGGTATTAAAAGAGACAAAGAGACAAAGGGGCAAAGGGGCAAAGGGGCAGTGACACGCGTGTGGCACGCTGTGCTTCAGGTGGTCACTGAGCCCTTGCTCTTCATTGCCTCTTTGGCCCTTTGCCCCTTTGCCCCTTTAA
>JAKALV010000176.1 GCA_021824055.1 Acidobacteriota bacterium | reverse complement strand
TGACGATCGTCTTCCTCTGTTCGCTCCTGGCGCGCGTCGCCACCCGGCGACTCGAGCGCATGCATACGGGGAGTTAGGGGCCGAGCTTCAGCTCGGCCTATAAAGAGGTGTTGACCGGGCAGCGGCCGAGCATGTAGTCTTTAATCCGGATTTACGGATTGACTGTAGCCACCCTGCCGCTCCTCGACTCGCTCTCGGCTCTGGCCGACCCGACCCGGTGCCGGATGCTCCTTCTATTGGAGGGGCACGAGCTGACGGTGTCGGAGTTGTGCGCCGTGGTCCAACTGCCGCAGTCCACGGTCAGCCGCCAGCTCAAGACGCTGGCCGATGCCGGCTGGGTCACGTCCCGCCGCGACGGCACCAGCCGCTACTACTCGTTGAACCTGTCGAACCCGGGACCGAGCACCCGGGACCCGGGCCCTCACGCGCAGTTGTGGGCACTCACGCGCGCACAGCTCGAAGGGAAGTCCGCCACCACACAGGATCTTCGCCGTCTCGAACGCGTCCTGGCCGAACGGCGCGCCGCTTCGGAGCACTTCTTCGCCTCATCGTCGGGTCAATGGGACCGGTTGCGCGAGGAGTTGTTCGGCGTCGACTTCGCGTTTCGCGCGCTGGCGGGCCTGCTCGATGACGAGTGGACGGTGGCCGATCTGGGTTGCGGCACCGGCGCGATGGCCGCGGTGCTGGCGCCGCACGTCAAGCGGGTGATCGGCGTCGACGCCTCGGAAGAAATGCTCGACGCCGCGCGGCGTCGCTTCAGTGACGAGGCGGATGCGAGCGAGCGGCGCGGGGCAAGCGGGCCCCCGCCGATGAATATCGAGCTTCGCCACGGCACGCTCGAAGCGCTGCCGGTGTCGTCCGAGAGCGTCGATGCGGCCACGCTGATGCTCGTGCTGCATCACCTGCCGTCGCCCGCGCAGGCCCTCGGTGAGGCCGCGCGGATTCTCAAGCCCGGTGGCCGCGTGCTGATCGTTGACATGGCGCCGCACGAAAAGGAGGAGTACCGGCAGCAGATGGGCCACGTCTGGCTGGGCTTCTCCGAAGAGCAGATGAAGAAGATGTTGACCACCGCCGGCTTCACGCGCGTGAAGGTGCACGCGCTGCCGCCGGCCACCACCGCGAAGGGCCCCGCGCTCTTCGCAGCCACGGCACGAAAGAGTTAACCGTGAAGCACGTAAAGAACGTGAAGCAAAGACAGCTTCTCAAAGAGCTTTCCGAAAGACCGTCTTCACGTCCTTCACGTGCTTCACGGTAAATTGTTCTTGATTTCATAGAGGAGCAGAGAAGAGATGGCGACCGCAATTGCACCGCATGTGTTTGATCTCGCGAAGAAGGCCGGCCGCGAGCCGTTCAAGGTGAAAGATCTTTCGCTGGCCGAATGGGGCCGCAAGGAGATCCGGCTCGCCGAGAAGGAAATGCCCGGCCTCATGTCGATTCGCGCGGAGTACAAGGGGCAGTTTCCGCTGAAGGGCGCGAAGATCATGGGCTCGCTGCACATGACCGTGCAGACCGCGGTGCTCATGGAAACGCTCGTCGAGCTTGGCGCCGACGTGCGATGGGTGTCGTGCAACATCTTCTCGACGCAGGATCACGCGGCTTCGGCCGTCGCCGTCGGCAAGCACGGCACGGTGGCTAATCCGCAGGGCATTCCCGTGTTCGCGTGGAAGGGCGAAACGCTCGACGAATACTGGTGGTGCACGGATCAGGCGCTGATGTGGCCCGACGGCACGGGCCCGAACATGCTGCTCGACGATGGCGGCGACGCCACGCTGCTGATTCACAAGGGCGTGGAATTCGAGAAGGCCGGCAAGGTGCCCGCGTTCGACGAGAACGCCGACCCGGAAGAGTGGGGCGTCATCCTCAATCTCCTCACGGCCGAACAGAAGAAGCACCCGGGCCGGTGGACGAAGGTGGCGAAAGACATCAAGGGCGTCACCGAGGAGACCACGACCGGCGTGCATCGCCTCTACGAGATGATGAAGGCCGGCACGCTGCTGTTCCCGGCGATCAACGTCAACGACTCGGTGACCAAGTCGAAGTTCGACAACCTCTACGGCTGCCGGCACTCGCTGACCGACGGCATCCTGCGCGCGAGCGACGTCATGCTCGCCGGCAAGGTGGCGGTGATCTTCGGTTACGGCGACGTCGGCAAGGGCTGCGCGCAGGCACTGAAGGGCCAGGGCGCGCGCGTCATCATCACGGAAATCGATCCCATCTGCGCGCTGCAGGCGGCGATGGAAGGCTACCAGGTCACGACGATCGACGAGGTGATCAAGACGGCGGACATCTTCATCACGGCGACGGGCAATACGAGCATTCTCACCGTCGACCACATGCGTCAGATGAAGGACAAGGCCATCGTCGGCAACATCGGGCATTTCGACAACGAGATCGACATGGCCGGCCTCAAGAAGCAGGGCATCGAGCGCATCAACATCAAGCCGCAGTTCGATGAGTTCGTGTTCCCGGACGGCCACAGCGTGCTCGTGCTCGCGGAAGGCCGCCTGCTCAACCTCGGCTGCGCCACCGGTCACCCGTCGTTCGTCATGTCGGCGAGCTTCAGCAACCAGGTGATCGCGCAGATCGAGCTCTTCACGCACACGTCGAACTACGAGAAGAAGGTCTACGTGCTGCCGAAGCACCTCGACGAGAAGGTCGCGCGTCTGCACCTCGACAAACTCGGCGTGAAGCTCACGAAGCTGACGCCCGAGCAGGCGAAGTACATCGGCGTGGACGTCAACGGTCCGTATAAGGCCGACCATTACCGTTACTGAATCTGGTTAGCTGACGATCTGGTTAGCTGGCTATTTGGGGCGGCGCGGAACATTGCGCCGCCCGTTGTGGTTGGCGGCCACGGCGCGTCGAGGGCGCGCAAGTCGTGGCGCAGAAGCGGTGGCGCTAGATTCTGATTGGGTAAGCTCCGCGTCCTGTCGGGCCGGGACATGTGCCGCATTCTCGAGTCACAAGGCTCACGCCGAACCGAAGGTTGGCACTCTCTCCAGCATCATCCGCCAGTCGGGCTGCTCGGTGCGTTCGATCGCACTGACCACGTTGCGAAGCGTGGAGCATGGACACACTACTTCGCGCTGCTCGGCGCGCGGATGCGTGCCTTTTCATCATCAGGGCTGAGCACGATGCCCGCGCCATTCACTACGCGAAAATAGAATGTCAGCTTCGATCGATACGGCCGAGGGATGTTGGATTTCGGCAACGTCACTTGGCCAAACGTCCAGTCGCGCACTGCCGCCGCTGCGGCCTTTCCGATGCTCTCAGACGCCGCATCCAAAACCGTCGCGTTCGACACAGAGCCATCCGGCGCGCACAGTACCTCTACCACCGCGACGCCATCGACGCCGCGCGCAACTTCATCAGCGGGATATGCCGGTGATGGATGTTTCACGGCCATTGCGCGCAGGTCCTTTTCTGCGATTCGCACGGGCCCACCGGAGTAGTTGAAATCTGCCGGATCTGACAGACCAGGCGAGCACGCGCCCGCGGCGGCAATCGATAGCGATAGGACGACCACGTGAACACGGCTCATGCTGTCTCCCTCGGAGATCACTCAGCGTGCAATTCCTTCACGATGTTGATGGTCTTCGCCTTGAGCGCTGGAGCGACCGCGCCGACGGCTGCGGCGATGGCCACGATGCCGGCGGTGAAGAGCATCTGCATCGGTTCGAGCGGAACCAAGCCTCTGACTGAGGCGCTGACGGCTCGTGCTGTAAACCATGACAGCGCGGCGCCGGCGACGATGCCGATGCCGACGACGCGCACGAACGGCGCCAGCACCACCTCCCACATAGCGCGTTCAGGCAGCGCGCCCAGGGCGCGGCGAATGCCAATCTCTTTCGTCCGCTGCTGCGTCGAGAGCAGGAACACCGTGCTGATGCCGAATAACATCAGCAGAGATGCCGCGGTGGCGCATACGGCGAAGACCATTTGTCCACTGCGCCATGGCCGCGTCCGCTCGCGCACCAATGAATCAACGCGTGTGACGCGTAGCGCTGGACCGTTCTGACTGACGCCGCGCGCGGCCGCTGCGACGTTCTCGAGGCTTGCCGTGCTGGCGAGGCGCACCACGACGGCTTGAGTCGTTGTCGCCGGGTACAAATTCACTTGGGCTGCGGGCACGAATAGCTCGAAGGCCCCCCTTTCGAGGCTTTCTTGGCGCCGCGCTTCAGTGACGCCAATGACCCGCACGCATGGCACTTCCGCGACGACGACGCACTGACCGAGCACGTCATCGCCGCTCGACAACGCGCGCGCCAGATCGTCGCTCACCACGGCAACAGGATCCGGCGTTGTGTCTCGCGGGAACGCCGAGCCTCGCATCAGTCGCGTTCCGATGGCGTCGAAGTAATCGCCGTCGATCGCACTGAAGAGCGCCGACTGTGGGCGCGACGTCCCACTCCGTTTCACACCGAGAATAACGCCAGATGACGACGACTCGAGAATGGGGCTTGATGTCGTGCCGACATATTCGATGCCGGGTACACGTTTCAGCGCCTCGGCAATGTCGGCGAACGTCTGTGAAATGCGCTCAGCCGGCCAACCGCGCTTACTGAGGTCTGCAGAAACGAGTACGACATTGCTTGTGTCGTAGCCCAGCCCAGTGGACAGCTTCTTGATCGTCGCCGCGAACATCGTGGTCGACGCGAGAAAGGCGACAGCCAGTGCGATTTGTGCGGCGAGGATCGCGCGGAGCACGCGCAATCGCGCCGGCGCCGCCATGGGAGTGCCAAGGAGCGCGTGCGGCCGCCGGCGAATCGCGTGCGTGGTGGGGAGCACAACTGAGGCGCCGCCGGCGACGGTCAGCAGCACGAGCACTGACGACACGGTGCGCATTTGCAGAGCGCCATCGAGCAGGCCGGGCGGAAAGACATCCGCCATGACCGCTGACATGCTCTTGGCCGCGAGCATGGCCAACGGCGCCGCGCACGCGACAATCACGCCCGCTTCGATCACGCCTTCGAGCATGAGCCGCTGTGTTGATGCGCCAAGGACGCGTCTGATCGCGGCGTCGCGCGAGCGGCGGAGCAAGTCGACGGCCAAAAAGCTTGACGTGTTGAGACAGCCAACAAGGAGCAGGACCGCTGATGCGAGCAACAACCAACGTGCAACTTCGGCCGGCTGGCTCCGCTGACGCCGCTCGAGCATGCTGGTCAATAGCGGCTCTCGGCGACCACGTTCGCCTCCGAGCTGGGCAACGGTATCGGCTGCAGCCGCGCCCGGCCTCAGCCGCCCGATCACGCGCAGCCATGACGCTCGGTCCGAGCTCATCAAGTCCTTGCCGCTAAACGAACAACTTGCGGGAGCGGACGCCAACGGAATCCACAGGCTCGGCGCGGAGAGTCCGGTGCCAGCAAAACCGGGCGGCACCACGCCGAGCACATCGTAGGTGTGTCCATCGACGAGTAGTTGCCGGCCAATGGCCGCGGCCGCACTGCCGAAGCGGTGGATCGCGAAGTCTGGATAGAGAACCGCCGCTCGATCTGCCGGGCCATCGGTGCGCTGGAATGCACGCCCGAATGGCGTTGACACGCCGAATACCGAAAAATAGGCGGGCGTGACGCATTCCGCTGCCACAGACTCCGCGCTCGCACCCATCCCGATGTCCACGTTGTTCCGCGTAAAGGCCGCGATGTCCATCGTCGACAATGAGGCCTCTGCCGCCCTGAAGGCGGGGAAGTTGTTGATGGTCGAGAGATAGAACGTGCGCGCCGGCTCCGCCACCGATACGGGGCCCGCGACAAGCAGCGCATCAGCGAATGACCACACCGCTGACGCCAGTCCCACGACAGACGCGAGGACGGTGATCCGGGCGATGGTCGATGCCCGCCGGCCCCACAACGAACGACAGACCTGCTTGAGCATGATGTTCAGTCTCGCGGCGGAGTGAGCGCCGCAACCTTCTCAAATCCCAAACGCTGCAGTCGAAGCACGGCGGCCATGCGGGAACAAGAGGCCCCGTGCGAAGCGGTCGCTACGCAGTCCGTGATGCCGCGAGTGTCCGAGGACGCCCGCCTCGAGCGCCGTTTCGCCGCGCTGCCGCGGCCTTCGCCGGGCTCTTGTGGCGTCCCAGGAGCGATCCGAGCCCCACAAACTGCAGGCGTGGCCGCTTGTGCTTCCCGCCGGTGTCATATCGGAGCACCAGAACACTCGCGTTGGGTGCCGGCGTGCGGCCGAGTTCGGTCAGCGCCTCAAGGTGCGCCGTCAGCGCCGCTCGAATGGCTCGCTTCGCCACCGCCGCGGTGTCCGCCGCCGCGTAGACACCCGGCAGGCCCGCGACCCACGCGCTGAACGAACCGTTGTCTTCACGTTCAACGACCACGGAATAATGCTGCGTCATAGTCCAGCCTCTTTGAGGATGCGGGCGGCGAGTCCCTTGCCGACTTCTTTCGTGGTGTGGACGGAGACGGTGATCATTCGCCCAGAGATTGGATGAATGAACTGTCGGTGGCTGCCTTTAGCCTTGCGATGTTCGACGAACCCCGCCGCACGCAACCGCCGAATCAACTCGCCCCAAGTCACACGGGTATCATAACCCAACGTCAGGTTTCGAGGTCCGAAGGATCGAGAGGTCTTGCCGAGTCACTGACCGCGTACACGGCGGACCAGTACCGCTACCAGCCAGTAACAAGTAGGCGGCGGGCTTCAGCCCGCCGCGAACCCGCCGGGCCGAAGCCCGGCGGCGACGAAAACACAGGGCGGCGCGAGTGATCGCGCCGCCCTATTCCTATCCGGCGATCTGACGATGTGCGCTGCTACCTGATCGGCACGCGGACCGTGAGGGCCCGGCGCAGCGTCACCCAGATGATCGAGCCACCGCCGATGGTCGCGTCCTTGCCGCGGCTGGAGAGCACCACCGCCGTGCCGGCGCCGCCGCCGACGGCGGC
>JAKALV010000175.1 GCA_021824055.1 Acidobacteriota bacterium | reverse complement strand
CCATCCTGGGCGGTTACTTGATGGAAGACGGCAAAGTGCTGCTCCTCCTGCAGCCCGCCGAGCTGTTGATCATTGGCGGCGCGGCGGCCGGCACGCTGCTCATTAGCACGCCGCCCTCCGTGGTCAAGGACCTCGTCGCGCAGATGAAGCGCCTGATGTCTCCGGCGCCCGGCCGGGAGGATTACAAGAATCTGCTCGCGATGCTGTACCAGCTCTTCCGCGTGGTGCAGCAGTCGGGCGTCATGGCGCTCGAAACACACTTCGAGAAACCCGAAGACAGCCCGGTGCTGAAGCGGTATCCGAAGTTCATGAAGAATCATTCCGCGTTGGCATTTCTGGCCGACTCGGCCAAGGTCATTATTTCCGGCGGCATCTCGCCGCATGACTTCGAGCACCTGATGTCCGAAGACCTCGAGGTGCGGCATCGCCATGCCCTTGCCGCGTCCGGCACGTTGCAAAAGGTGGCCGACGCGCTGCCCGGCCTCGGAATCGTCGCGGCCGTGCTCGGCATCGTCATCACCATGCAGGCGATTGACGGACCCGCGTCGCAGATCGGCGAAAAGGTCGGCGCGGCGCTCGTCGGGACCTTCCTCGGAATCCTGCTGTCGTACGGATTCGTGGGGCCCACGGCCACGGCGATGGAACACCGCGTGGGCGACGAAGCCAATGTCGAGCAGTGCATCATGGCCGGGCTGCTCTCGATCTACAAAGGCTGCGCGCCGGCGATCGCCGTGGAGTTCTCGCGCCGCGTGATTCCCGAGGAAGTCCGTCCGACGTTTGAGGAGACCGAGCAGATCTGCCGCAGCGCGCGCGAACTGAAAGAGGCGGCCTAGCCGTGGAACGAGGCCAGGTCATCATCATCCGGAAGAAGTCCTCCGGACATAGCGCCCATCACGGTGGCGCCTGGAAGGTCGCCTACGCCGATTTCGTCACCGCGATGATGGCGTTCTTTCTGGTGATGTGGCTCGTGAATCAGAGCCCCTCGGTGAAGTCGGCCGTGGCCGGGTACTTCCGCGATCCGGGGGTCTTCGACAACGAACACTCCACCAGCATGATGCCGAGCGCCGGCACGCCCGGCGCGGACGCCAACGGCACCGCCACCAACCTGGCGGCCGAACAGCGGGCCCTCGGCGAGGCGGCCGCCCATATCAAGTCGGAACTCCTCAAGTCGTCCACGGTGGCCGGCCTCCGCGATCAGATTGAGTTCAAGCTGACCGCGGAAGGCCTGCGCATCGAGTTGATCGATCGCGCCGGGTCGAGCTTCTTTGATTCGGGCAGCACGGTGCTGCGTGGCGAGAGCGTGAGCGTCCTCCGCGTGATTGCCGAGGAGATCGGCCAGCTCGAGAACGACGTGCTTATCGAGGGACACACCGACAGCGTGAAGTACGCGCCCGGGGCCGCGTACGGCAACTGGGAGCTGTCGGCGGACCGCGCCAATGCCGCGCGCCGCGTCATGGAATCCGCCGGCGTGAGGCCGGGTCAGGTGCGCGCCGTCCGCGGGTTTGCCGACACGCAACTGCATGTGGACACGGATCCGATGGACCCGCGTAACCGCCGCGTGTCGATCGTGGTCCGGAGTCACGCATCGACCACACTGGATCAGGCCGTGCGCTCAGGACCGGATACTGCCGCTGCCGCGCCGAATGCCACGGCGAAAAAACACAATTAAGTATTACCGTTCTGTAACAAGACTGGGATAACCTCGCCACGCCTTACATGGATCGACCGGCCGCAATCATACATTTTGGGCAATCAAGTTCGGATGCGCCGGTCATCGCCTCGCTGCTGCAACATGAGGGCCTCGCATGCGACGTCACGTCCGTCGTCGGATCGGAGGCGTTGCAGCACCACCTTCGTGAGGGCGAGGTCGACCTCGTGCTCGCCGAACACGCGCCGCCCGTCGTTGACGGACCGGGTGCGGTGCGCATGGCCCGCGCCATGCGGCCGGAACTGCCATGCATTTCGCTCCTTCGCGCCCCGGACGAGCCGCTGGAGGCCGCGTTCTTGTCCGCGGGTGCCATCGACGTGCTGGTCGCGCGGCGCGACTGGCGCATGGCGCGCGTGGTTCGCCGTGCCATCCGCGAAGCCCGTGAGAAAGTGGCGCGGGCGCGCGCCGAAATCGAACTGCGCAGCCTCGAAGCGCAGTTCAAGCACGCTCAGCGTCTGGAATCGCTCGGCCGAATGGCAGGCGGCGTCGCGCACGACTTCAACAACCTGCTCACGATCATCAACGGATGCGGCGAACAATTGATGCAGACCCTGCCGGCCGGCCATGACGCGCACCGGCTGGTCGAGTTTCTCGTATGCGCCGACAGCCGCGGCGCCCACCTCACGCAACGCCTCCTGGCATTCAGCCGTCGCGATCCGGCGTCCACGCGGCTGGTGAGCCTGAACGCGGTGCTGCGCGAGCTCGAGCCGATGCTGACGACCCTCGTCGGCGAGAAGATTCGCCTGGTCCTCAACCTTGAACCGGCCCTGTGGGAGGTGCGCGCGGACCCAGGGGAGATCGGTCAGGTTGTCCTGAACCTGGCGTCCAACGCGCGGGATGCGATGGGCGAGGGCGGCGCGCTCAGCATCCGCACCGGCAACGTGAACTTTGTTGGCGGAACCGCCGCGCTCGCGCTCGGATTGCATGTGGAGATGGTGATCCGCGACACCGGCCAGGGCATGGACGATGACGTGCGTTCGCACATCTTTGAGCCGTTCTACACTACCAAGACCGACGCGAACGGCACCGGCCTCGGCCTGTCCACCGTCCATCGCATCGTCACCGAGCATGGCGGCGAGATCCACGTGGAAACAGCCGCCGGCCGCGGCACCTCGATGCGCGTGCTGCTGCCGCGAGCCACGCCCGAACACACGGCCGCTCCTCCACCCGCGATGACGTCGATCCGTGAGGACGCCGGACCGTCGAACGGCACCGAGACCGTTCTGCTGGTCGAAGATGAGAGCGGCGTTCGCGAGGTCGTCCGGATTTTTCTGCAGAGCGCCGGCTATGTCGTCGTTGAGGCGGCGTCAGCGGCGGAGGCCGAGCGGTTGTGTCGTGAGATCGGGCACATCGACCTGCTCTTGAGCGACGTCGTGATTCCGGACGCGAACGGTCCCGAACTGGCCGCTCGTCTCAGGCGCATGATGCCCGGCATGAAGACGATGCTGATCTCGGGCTATCCCGCCGACGCGCTGTCGCTGGCGGGCATCGACGCGGACGCCATCTACCTGCCGAAACCGTTTTCGCGCGCGGTGCTGCTGCGACGCGTCCGGGAAGCGCTGGGGGCGTAGTGTTCAAGGGCGGAACCGCGCGGCCGATTACCGGAACAGAGGGTGAACCCCGAAGAGCCGTGCAGACCCCGAAGCCGACAGGACCGGCCGTGCCGCCGACGTCCGAACGCATGGATGCGATCGCCAGCCTGGCCGGCGTCGTGTCCCATGATTTCAACAATCTGCTGACGATCATCCTCGGCCACGCCGACATGCTGCTCGAAGCGTGCGGAAACGACGAGGCTGTGCGCAACAGCGTGCTGGAAATCAAGAACGCCGCGGAGTCCGGCGCGCGCGTCACTAACGACCTGCTGGCGATCAGCCAGCGGCAGTCCCTGACCGCGGCGCCCATCGACGTCAACACCGTGGTGCGCCACGCGTCCGAGACGCTGTGCCAGATTCTCGGCGAACACATCGACGTGCGATTCGATCTCGCGCTGGAATTGCCCCTGGTCGAGGCGGATGCCACGCAGTACGAGCGCGTGCTGCGGTCCATCGCCGTGCACGCCCGCGAGATGATGCCGCAGGGCGGACGCCTGACCATCACCACCAGGCTGGAGCGTCATGCGAATCACGCCGACGTCGTGCTCCGCGCGACCGACACGGCCGCGCACGCATCACCGCGATCGGCCGAGCCCGCCTTTACCGGCAGGAAACCCAGCCGCGGCGCGGGGCTCGCTCTGACGACCGCCCACGGCATCATCCGGCAGAGCGGTGGCACGTTGACCGTCGAGCCACTGCCCGGCCGCGGCGCTGTGGTGACCGTGGCGCTACGCGCCCGCGACGCCGGCGGCCTTACGCCCCGTACGTAAAAAGGGCGGGCCCGGAAGCCCGCCCTCAAATCTATTCTGGATCCCGTCGCTGCTTCTTCCGGGAGCGCTTCCGCGCGAGCGCTTGCTTCGCTCGACGCTTGTCGCCCGGCTTCAGATAGAAGGAGTGTTTCTTGATGTCCTTGATGATGTCTTCCTGCTGCACTTTCCGTTTGAAACGACGGAGCGCGCTTTCAATGGACTCGCCCTCTTGAATCTTTACTTCTGCCAAGGCAATACACCCCCTTCCAGCTCGAGATGGTCCGGGCGGCCCCAAAGGGCTGCCGGGAAACTCCTAGCGTATCACGCTGAAAACTGGCCAGAATGGACGCCTGATGCGCGTCCTCATTCTTGGGTCCGGAGGTCGAGAACATGCTTTGGCGTGGAGGCTGGCCATGGACCCAAACGTCAAAAATGTGACCTGTGCCCCAGGCAATCCAGGCATGGCGGTCCTCGGAACCTGCCTCCCAATAGATATAAATGATGCCGGGGCCGTCCTTGAGCTCGCCAAACTGGAGGCAATCGACCTAATTGTGGTCGGTCCAGAGGCTCCCTTGGCCGCCGGCGTTGCCGACGTCTGTCGGACCGCCGGTTTGCCGATTGTCGGACCGGGTCGAATTCCCGCTCAACTCGAGTGCTCCAAGGTCTTCGCCAAGACCTTCATGGCGAAGCACCGGATTCCCACGGCGCGTTTTGTCGTGCACACCCAGATCGACGCCGCGCTTGATGCCGTCTCGGGGCGCGACTTCGGCTTTCCAGTTGTGGTGAAGGCCGACGGTCTCGCGGCGGGCAAGGGCGTTGTCGTTGCCAAGGATCGTGCTGAAGCCGAAGCGGCGGTACGGGCGTGTCTCGCGGACGGCGCATTCGGCGCGGCGGGGGCGACGGTCGTGATCGAAGAGTGTCTCACCGGCCCCGAGGTGTCCTTCTTTGCGCTCTGCGATGGCACGCGCGCGATCGCGCTCGGCAGCGCGCAGGATCACAAGCGCGCGTATGACGATGACCAAGGGCCGAACACGGGAGGCATGGGGGCGTTTGCGCCAAGTCCGCTGCTCACGCCGGCGCTGCAGCAGATGGCGATGCGCGACATTGCGCAGCGTGTGATGGACGGGCTGAAGGCGGATGGCTCCGGCGAATATCGCGGGTTTCTGTACATCTCGTTGATGCTCACGCCGACGGGACCGCACGTGATCGAGTTCAACGTGCGCTTCGGAGATCCGGAGGCGCAGGTCCTCCTGCCCGCGATCGAAGGGCCGTTTGCGCGTGTGCTGATGGCGTGCGCCACCGGGACGCTGGATCAGGCGCCGACGCTCACGCTTTCTGCCGACAAGTTCGTGGGCGTGGTGATGGCGTCGGGCGGCTATCCGGGTGCGATGCAGATGGGCAAGGGGATTTCCGGGTTGGCTGAGGCCGCGTCGCTCGAGAGCGTGGTCGTGTTTCATGCGGGGACCAGAGCCGACGGGGATCGCATCGTCACGGCCGGTGGCCGCGTGTTGACGGTCGTCGGCCGCGGAGGGTCATACGGAGCCGCCATGGCCCGGGCCTATGCCGGTGTCGCCCGTGTTTCGTATGATGGGATGGAATTCCGGAAAGACATTGGCCGCAAGGCCGTGGGCAGTACGTAGGGCGGAGCTTCAGCTCCGCCGGACCCTGGAGGCACCAGGGACGAGGCACCAGGGACGACGATGACTTCATCACTTGATGTACTGATCCTGATGGGCTCCGACTCCGACGCGACGATCATGAGCGCCGCTGGCGAGCAGCTGAACGAGTTCGGATTGAAGTGGGAGATGACGGTGGCGTCGGCGCATCGCTCGCCGGCGCGCGTGCTTCGATTGATATTGGATGCGCACAATCGCGGCGTGAAGGTCTTCATCGTCGGCGCCGGCGCGGCCGCGCATCTGGCCGGTGTCGTCGCGGCCCACACGACGCGCCCGGTGATCGGGGTCCCCATTGATTCGTCCGCGCTGAAGGGATTGGATGCGCTGCTCTCCACGGTGCAGATGCCGCCCGGCGTGCCCGTGGCCACGGTGGCGATCGGCAAGCCCGGCGCGATCAACGCCGGCGTGCTGGCCGCGCAAATGATCTCGCTCGGCGACGTCTCGCTGGCCGCGAGGCTCGTGGACTACAAAGGCCAGCTCGAAGAGAAGGTCGAGGCGGCGGCGGCGAAGATGAAGGGGTAGACTCGTCATCTGATGACGTCGTATGATGACGTCATGCGAACAATCGTTGAGCTGCCGCCCACTCAACTCGAAGCGCTGGGGGACCTGTGCCGCCGGGAGGGCATTTCGCGTGCGGAGGCCGTGCGGCGAGCGGTGGCTGAAATGCTCGCGCGTGAGCGGGCCGCGCGGCCGGATCAGGCCTTCGGCCTCTGGCGCCGGAAGCCCACCGACGGATTGACCTATCAGCGCAAGCTCCGCCGGGAGTGGTCGTGAACGCGCTCTTCGACACCAATATTCTGATCGACTACCTCAACGGCAACGAAGCCGCCCGCAAGGAAATCGGCGCGCATCGGCAGCGGTTCGTCAGCATCATCACGTGGATGGAAGTGTTGGCCGGCGCGCACAATGCCGAAGAAGCCGATGTCCTCGAGATGTTCCTGCGCGACTTTCGCGTCGTCGACATTGCTCGCGGCATCGCGCGCGAGGCCGTCGAGATTCGACGCACCCACCGCATTCGTCTACCGGATGCGCTGATCTGGGCGACCGCGCGCGCCGAATCCGCGCTGCTCGTGACGCGCAACACCAGGGACTTTCCCAAAGGTCATCCCGGCGTGCGCGTGCCGTACTAACTCTCTGAAACGCCGCGAACAGGCGCGTTCGGATCCACCGCGGACCTGAAGTCCGCGGCGACGTACGCAG
>JAKALV010000174.1 GCA_021824055.1 Acidobacteriota bacterium | reverse complement strand
CAATGGGGCAATGGGGCAATTGCGGGTAGAATCCTGCCTTCCGGAGGATCCAGATGAAGAAGTTCCTGTTGACGCTGTGTGTCGTCGCATTGGCCGCGCCGCTGTATGCCCAGCAGACGGCCCCCGCAGCCGCGGCGCCGCCGAAGAACGACAAGATCGCGCCGCCGCTCGCCTACGCGGCCGAGGCCCTCAAAGAGTCGCCTCGGCATGGCGAGTTTGTCGATATCGCGATGCCCGACGGCACCAAGCTCAACAGCTGGGTCGTGTACCCGGAGCGCGCGGAGAAGGTCGGCGTCGTGCTGGTGATCTTCGACATCTTCGGCATGGGCGACTGGCCCCGCGCCGTGGGCGATCAGATTGCCAAGGATGGCTTCATCGCCATCGTCCCCGATCTGCTGTCAGGCAAGGGCCCGAAGGGCGGCGGCAGCGACGACGTGGCGTCGGCTGGGTCGACCGCGATCGGCCAGACGATCCGGACGTTGACCGACGCGGATGTTGCGGCGCGGCTCGACGCGGCGATGGCCTACGGCAGGAAGTTGCCGGCGTCGAACGGCAAGACCGGCGTGGTGGGATTCTGCTGGGGCGGCGATCGCAGCTTTGCGTATGCGGCCGCGCAGCCGGCGCTCGGCGCGGCGGTGGTGTACTACGGACAGGTGCCGCAGATCGGCGGACGGCCGGGCGTGGTCAACGAGGAGGCCGTGGCGAGAATCACGGCGCCGGTGATCGGGTTCTATGGCGGCACCGACAGCCGCGTGAACCAGACCATCGAGCCGGCGAAAGCCGCGATGTCCAAGCTCGGGAAGAGCTACGAGCCCCACATCTTCGAGGGCGCCGGTCACGGGTTCCTGCGTTCGCAGACCGGGCCGGCGGGCGATCCCACCGCCAACTACCGGGCATCGGAGCAGGCGTGGCCGCTCACGATCAAGTTCTTTCAGAAGCATTTGAAGTGACCGAGAGCCAAGAAAGGCCGAGCTGAAGCTCGGCCCGACGTACTGAGGCTCGGCCCTACTTGATCGACATTCCGGCCGACAGCACCACGACCGAGTGGCTGTCGCGCGGGGCGGTGTGGAGCGTGGCGATCGCCGCCTTGGTGCGATAGAAACGCATGTCGATCGTGAACGCGAGGTGGTCGAAGTTGAACCACCGCGCGCCGCCGCCGAAATTCAACGTCGTGGTGCGCAGGCCGTCGGGGATGACGGTGGTCTTCTCCAGGTACGACTCGAATGACATGGGGCCGAGGCCGGCGGTAAGGTAGCTCCAGCCGGCTTTGTGCCCGAAGTTCAACGACAACTGGCCCGACACGCCGCGCAACCGCCGCTTGAACACGTCGCCGGTGGGCTTCTTCGTTGTCAGGTCGATCGGCTCGAGACTGTTGCGTACGACGATGGCCTCGGCGCCGAGCCCGAGCGCCCACGCCCGCCCGCGCACCGGATAGACGTGCGCGCCGCCCGACAGGCCGAACGCTTTGGACGGCAGGTTCTCGGCCGCGAGAAACAGGCCGGTGGCCGTGATCGGATCCTTGCCGAGAAAGGCAAACACGCCGCGTAGGTCGAGGGCGGCGAGGGGAATGCGGTTGTCGATGGCCGGCGTCGCCGGCCGAGCCGGCGATGTCTGCGCCCGTGCGGGCGACGCCGCGATGAGGCCGAGCAGCGCGGCCAACGCCGCGCTCCGGCCGAGCTCAACCAGGCTGCACGAGGATCGCATCCGTGCCAGCGTACACCATACAATCGGTGATCATGACGTCGGGTCCGAACGCTGCGCTGACTACCCAACAAGACGTGCGCGATGCCGTCGAGCGCGTGCGCGCATTCGCGCGCCGCACGCCCCTGCTGGATCTGTCGGATATCGCCGGGCGCTCGCTGCTCCTCAAGTGCGAACACCATCAGCCCGGCGGTGCGTTCAAGATTCGCGGCGCATCGAACATGATCGCGTCGCTTTCGCCCGACGCCCTCAGGCGCGGCGTGGTGACCTATTCCTCCGGCAACCACGGACAAGCCGTGGCGCTCGCGGCCCAACGCGTCGGCGCGCCCGCGGTGATCGTCATGCCCACCACGGCGCCCGCGATCAAAATCGACGGTGTGCGGCGATGGGGCGGCGAGGTGATTCTCGAAGGCACCACGTCGGCCGACCGCCGGACACGCGCCGAGGCCGAAGCGGCGGCACGCGGCCTGACGATGGTGCCGCCGTTCGACCACGCGATGGTGATCGCCGGGCAGGGCACCTGCGGCCTCGAGATTCTCGAGCAGTTGCCGAACGTGGGCACGGTGGTCGTGCCGGTCGGCGGCGGCGGGTTGGTGAGCGGCGTGTCCGCGGCGATCAAGTTGACGCGGCCGTCCGTGCGCGTCATCGGCGTGGAACCGGCAGGCGCCGCCAAGATGTCCGCGTCGCTGGCCGCGGGCCATCCCGTGACCCTGGAAAAAGCGGCCAGCATCGCCGACGGGCTCATGCCCGTGCGTCCGGGCGACCTGACCTTCGCGCACGCGCAGCGCTTCGTTGACGCCATCGTGACGGTCAGCGACGAGCAGATCGCCAAGGCGGCCCTCTGGCTCTTCTATGAGGCCAAGCAGGTCGTGGAACCGAGCGGGGCGGCGACCACGGCCGCGGTCCTGAACGGCCTGATCACGACGCCCGGTCCGGTCGTGGTGATCGTCAGCGGCGGAAACGTCTCGCCGGCGACGTTGGCGGCGCTGTGAAACCTGCGGTGTTTCTCGATCGCGACGGCACGATGATCCACGACGTCGGGTATCTGGCGCGCCGGGAAGACGTCAGCTGGTTTGCGTTCACGATGGACGCCGTGCGCCTGCTCAATCGCGCCGAGTTCCTGGTGTTCGTCGTGACCAATCAGGGCGGCATCGGACTGGGCCTGGTCACCGAGGCGTTCGTCCGCGATACCCACCGGTGGATGGCCGGCACGTTGGCGGAGAGCGGGGCGCGCGTGGATGGCTGGCTGTTCTGCCCGCACCATCCGCGTGCCGTCGTGCCGGAGTTGCGCGTGGCGTGCGGGTGCCGCAAGCCCGCCCGCGGGATGATCGATCAGGCGCTCGGTGAGCACGAGATCGATCTCGCGCGGTCGTTCGTCGTGGGCGACAAAGAGATCGACGTGGACCTGGCCGCCGCCTTCGGCGGACGGGGCGTGCTCGTCCGCACGGGTTACGGGGATGGGGAACTCGCGCGGCTGGGCGGCCAGATGCCCGGCGCGGCGCACGTGGCGCCGGACCTGATGGCGGCCACGGCCTGGATCCTCCGCCAGGGCTGACGCGGCGGCGCGACTGCGAACTGCGCGCGAAGCGCGGCGCTGCCAGGGCGCGCGGGTCACGACAGCCGGCGGCGTCAGCCTATTGGCGTCCTGCTGCATCGGGCCCGGCTGCGCGTGCGCGCCTGTCTCGACGGAAAGGGCTGGAGAACCACCGCGTGATGACGTGTCGCGAGGTGTCAAGGCGGGTATCGGCCGCAGGCGTGGAAACCGCGCCGTTCGGTCAGCGCCTTGGCGTGTGGATGCACATTGCCATGTGCCGGCCTTGCCGCCTGTTTCGTCGACAGTGGGAGCGACTCCGCCTGAAGGCCAAGGACGCCGGCGACGAAGCCGCAGCGCGACGTCGGCTGTTGCCCACGCGCGCGGCCGACGTCGATCGTCACGCCGATGATGTCGTCGGTATGAACCCCACAGGTCGTTGAGGGCATAATCTCGCCGTGCCTACATCGATCACGCCATTGCAGACAGGGCGATTCCGTCGGCTGGCTCGCCGATCCACCGAAGTCTGGGAGTGCGGTTTCCGGCGGCTCCCGATGTGGATCGAGAACGACGACGGCTCGCTGCCGCCGGCCCGCGGATTCGGATTCGTGTGCCGAAGCGCGCGGACCGGCCTCATCCACGTGCACATTCCGGAATCGCGCGATGCAGAAGTGCTCGTCGACTGCGCCGTGACCACGCTCCAGGAGTTCGGTCTCAAGTGGGACAAAGCGCTGGAGGGGAGGCCTGCGGCCATTCACGTCAGCGAACCGTGGCTCCACGAACGGCTGTCGTCGAGGCACGAAGACCTCGATGCCGCCATCGTGCTCGTCCCGGATCTCGCCGACCTTACAGCGGTGCTTCGCGATCTGCAGGAGAACCAGAGCGGCGACACGCGGCCCAACCTGCTCGACGATGTCGCGATGTCATCCGGCCGGATTCGCGCCTTCGCGGACGCCGCCGCGCGCTTCTATCAGGCGGAGCCGTGGCAACACCTCGACAACTTGGACCTCGTCGTCGTGGAACATCCGAAGATCCCGAAGTCAGTGACGCATGTCTCGGTGCTCGGTGGCGGCGGCGAGGAATTCGGACTCGGGTTCTTCGCGAGCATGGCGGAATTCAAGCGGATCCTGACACCCGGCCGGCCTCCAGATCGCGCGTTTGGCGTGACCTTCGGACCGATCGATGAATTGCCGTTCGGCGATGTCGATCTCTGGGAGGATGACCAACTGCCCGTGGCCGGTCCCTTGGCCTTTCCGCTGGCGGCTGAACTGCGCGCTCGTGGAGAAATGCGGCGTCCCACGGCGACCGAACTGACGGTGATGGAAGGTCTACTACGTGCGTTCGCGCAGGTGACCGAGGATGAACTCGATTCGGGGCGCTGGTCCGTGGAGGTGCCGACGTTCGACGGCCCGGTTCGCTTCGAACTGGTGTTGCCCGGGGTGATCGATGCCCTCGAGTCGGCGCGTGATACGCCCTCCGCGCTTGGCGATCGCGACCGGCTGCAGTCCCGTCTGGCGACCTTTCTGGCGGATCGGAACTTCACTTCGCTCGAAGCCGCCAACCAGGCATTGCAGCAGGCCTTGGCTGCGGGGCAGTTCGATCCGGATGCTGACGAGGGGCCGAAGAATTCCGCCGAAGCGGCGCGACAGTTGGCGGGCCGGGCCCAGGAGGCGGTGGGCCGGCCGCGCGTCGCGTTGGCTCGGCGTGCGCTGGCACTCGATCCGGATTGTGCCGACGCGTGGTTGGCCCTGGTCGACATGGCGCCGACCGACGAAGCGGGACTCGAGCGCGCGCGACAAGCGGTTGACGCCGGGCGCAGGGCGATCGGCGAGGCGTCGTTTGCCGAATCGACCGGATCGTTCTGGCTGGTCTACGAGACTCGTCCCTTCATGCGGGCGATGGCGGCCCTCGCGCAGATGCATCAGCAGCTTGGCCAGACCGAAGCGGCCATCGACGTGTGGCAGGAGATGCTGCGACTGAATCCCAACGACAACCAGGGCGTGCGGTACGCGTTGTTCTTTGCGCTGCTGTCGCAGCGGCGGCATGACGCACTCGCCGCGCTGGTTGAGCGCTACGAGGACGACCTTGATATCACCTGGCGCTACGGCCGCGCGGTGTGGACGTTCAGCCATGATGGCGCGACGCCGGACGCCGCCGCCCTCCTCGCAGAGGCCCACCAGCAGAATCAGCATGTGTTGCCGTATCTGATCGGCCGCACGGCGATGCCGGGTCGGTTGCCGCCCAGCTATCGGCTGGGATCGCGCGACGAAGCCGTGTATGGCGCGGCGGTCCTGCGGCCGGCCATCGACGCGATCGATGGCTGCCGGGATTGGATCGCGGCGCAGGCGCCCGTCCTGCTCCGCGCCGCCAAGACGCCCGCGCGCCGGCCGGCATCACCCGCCCGGACGAAGCGACCCCGGCGATCCTCGCGCAGACGGCCGCGTTGATTGACCAGTCACATCTGTATACATTTCTGTATAGGAAAGTGCCATGGGACAGATCAACATCAATGTGACGCCGGAGTTCGAGGCGGCGCTGGCGCGGCTCATGCGCCTGCGCGGAATCCGCAGCAAGTCCGAGGCGATCCGTGAAGCGGTCGCGGAGAGCGCGGAACGCGTCACAAGCGCCGCGCCGGTCGCGGATTTTTCCCAGTGGATCGGCGCGGCCCTCAAAGCGCCACTCAAACGGGCGCGTCGATTCGCGACGCACGACGATCTCTGGAGGTGAGCGGATGGTGGTCGACACGTCGGTGCTCATCGCCGTCCTCTTCAAGGAGACGCATGCACGCTGGGCCGCCGCCAGGCTGACCGAGCACGCGGGCCGATTGAAGATGAGCACGGTGAATCTCGCCGAAGCGTTGATCCTGATCAAAGACCGCCAGCCGGAGCTGTACGGCGCGCTCGAGACGCAGATCCTCTCGAGCGGGATCACCTTCGTTGCGCCGGACGCCGACCAGGCCCGAAGCGCTGCCCTGGCGCGCATCGAGTATCCGCTGAATCTTGGAGATTGCTTTGCCTACGCGCTGGCTGTGACAGAGAACGACGCGGTTCTCACGCTTGACCGCGGTTTCACGAAGACGAACGTGCGCTGCGTCACTCCCAAATCCTCTTCAAAGACCTGAGCGCGCCGCCCATCATCGACCCGAGCATCGCGGCGATGCCCATATGCAGCCCCATCATGGGCGCCACCATGTAATTGCCGATCTCCGTTGCGGCTGTCGACCGCGGATTCGTCGCCGGCCATCATTGGCGCGGCGTGTTCTGGAAGTGGGTGTCGGCGGTAAGGCAAGTGTTACAGCTGCGATGAATCTGGCTCGGCGAATTACGCGCGAAGCGCGGCGCGGATCATCGCGACGGAGGGCGCGCCGCCGACGCGGCACGCAGTGCCGGCGGCGGCACTCGCGCCGGCCACATCAACGCCGTTGATGAGCACGGTGGGAGATGGGAAACGGCGCCACTCGGCTGGCAGGCCGGGATCGCTCTGATTCCGCTCGCGCCATTCGGCGGGCAACCCGGCGTCGGCCAGTGCGGCGCGAAGTCGCTCGCGCGCGGTGTCCGCGTGAGGACAACCGTCAAAGAAGATCAGGTCAATGGCCAGTGGCATCGCGAGTCGCCCTTCAGCCTACCGCGGTCGCGATGAACGGAAAAGGGCCTGCGCGGCGGCTCCGATCGTCGCGCCGGCCCGTTCGCCGCGCACGATGAGCGTACGTATACGACACAAGTGATTGACATATCAATCAAACGCTTGCTAAGGTAGCCACGATCGATCGCTGAACGCGACCGGTCAGCACACA